>JACCRJ010000495.1 GCA_013813615.1 Lautropia sp.
GCTGAGGGCCCCAGTTGTACTCGCCGGTCACGAAGACGAAGGCGTTGGCGCCGCGTATCTTCTGCGCCAGCGCCTCCATCGCCGCCGGGGCCTTGCCTTCCGGGTACTCCTTGTACATGCGGTCCAGTATCGGCAGGTCGATCGCCTTTGCGTCCACCAGTTCGGCTTCGGCGCCGCGTCCCCGCAGGCCGGCGACCAGGTAGTTCGCCAGGCGTACCCCCATGCGGTCGATGCGGTAGGAGCCGTAGCACACCAGGACCTTGTCAGCCATGTAACACTCCGCTATCGGCAGACGGGCCGGCCGTAGTGCCTGCAAGGTTGAAGAATCAGGAGAGAGAGGAGAGAGAGGAGAAAGAGGAGAAAGAGGAGAAAGAGGAGAAAGACTACAGCATCGGACTGCCCCGAATGCACCAGTTGGCACTGGTCTCCTCGACTGACCGGCACCGCGCTGCACCTTCCCAGGCGAGCCACCCGGGCGTATTCTTCTCGTCCGCGAGCGGCGTGCGCGTCGCCGATAACAGAAGTCACGGAGACAGCCATGGGCATGGATCGAAGGGCATTTCTGCACGCAACCGCTGCAATGGCGGCATTCGGTGGCGCAGGCGCCAGCCTCGCCCAGACGCCGCAAGGCGGCGCCGTCAGGATCGACGCCGCCGGACTCAAACCGAAGGCCGACAGCATCCTCGATTCCGGTGTCACCTCCGGCGACGTGCCCGGCGTCGTGGCGGCTGCCACCGATCGCGACGGCTTGATCTACCAGGGCGCCTTCGGCTCCCGGGTCCTCGGCACGGGCAGCATGATGACGACCGATACCGTCTTCTGGATCGCGTCGATGACCAAAGCCGTCACCGGCATGGCGGCGATGCAACTGGTCGAGCAGGGGCGGCTTTCCCTGGACGACCCGGCCGGCAAGATCCTGCCGGCGCTGGCCGAGGTGCAGGTGCTGGACGGCTGGGATGGCGACACGCCACGGCTGCGCGCGCCGAAGCGGCCGGTCACGCTACGCCACCTGCTGACGCACACGGCCGGGTTTTCCTACAGCCTCTGGAATCCGGACATCGGGAAATTCGAGAAGGTCAGGAACTTACCGGACATCGTCACCTGCAAGAACGACGCGCTCAAGACGCCCTTGGTCGCGGATCCCGGCGAAGCCTGGAACTACGGTATCAACATCGACTTCGCGGGCAAGATGGTCGAAGCGGTGAGCGGCATGCGGCTGGGGGAGTACATGGCGAAGAACATGTTCGGCCCGATGGGCATGAACAGCACCGGCTTCAGGATCACGCCGGACATGCGCGCACGGCTTGCGAAGGTCCACCAGCGCAGCGATGCCGGCAAGCTCGCGCCGATCGACCTGGAACTGCCGCAGGATCCGGAGTTTGAAATGGGCGGCGGCGGCCTCTATTCCACCGCCGGCGACTACCTCGCCTTCGTGCGGATGATGCTGAACGAAGGCAAGGTCAACGGTAACCAGGTCCTCAAGCCGCAGACGGTCGCGGAGATGTCCCGAAACAGCATGGGCAACATCAAGGTCACGATGCTGAAAACCGCCGTTCCTTCGGCGACCAACGATGCCGAATTCTTTCCGGGCATGCCGAAGAACTGGAGCCTGAGCTTCATGATCAACGAGCAGGAAGCGCCCACCGGCCGCAGCCCCGGCAGTCTCGCCTGGGCGGGCCTGGCCAACACCTACTACTGGATCGACCAGAAGAAGGGCGTCGGCGGCGTCTACCTGTCGCAGATCCTGCCGTTCGCCGACGCCAAGGCACTGCCGCATTTCTACGCATTCGAGAAGGCGGTCTACCAGGCACTGGCCTAGAAGCCTTCTGCGCCCGTTCTGCGCCCCAGCTCTGTGCCCGCTTTACACCTGCTCAGACGGGCGCCCGCAGACCCCAGGCGAGCAGGACAGCGAACAACGCTGTGTAGGCCAGCGCGGCAGACCACACCAGCGTCTTTGCCCGCCTGATTCCGAGGGCGGCGGCAGCGAAACCTGTCATCGGCAGCACCTGCTCGGAATGAATGCCGACGAAATGTGCCGGCCGCAGGTCCCCGCCGCCCAGGGACCAGCCGAACAGCGGCACGGTTGCGCCCCCGCTGGGCGGCTGCAGCCCAGACAGCAGGCTCCCGACGCCGGCGCCGAAAGCGAACGTCAGAACCAGGCCGAGCATGACCGCCTGCCGGTATGCCTGCGGCTGGGTCGGGTCCGGATGACGGTACAGCTGCCATGCGAGTATCGGCTGTGTCACCGTCAGCACGAACGCGCCGATCCCCATCAGCGCATACATCGTCATATGGTATGCATCGCCGATGTTGTAGTGCGATCCCTGCCCCAGTGCCGCCTGCAGCGTGATGTACGACAGCTCGAAGCTGCCGGAGCCGATCAGGAGCCAGACGATCCAGCTCATCGCTCTGCCGTGACGCTGTGCCGCAGGAAGGAGACCGGCGAACCAGGCGGTGGTCAGCGCCAGCACCGCGATGGAAAACGCGAACTTCATCGGCTTGATCCAGACGTTGGCGTCCCGCAGGACGCGGTCGTCGATTCCCCATGCAAGAGCCATCGGCACCAGCAGCGCCAGCAGCAGCGCGGCGAACGCCGCGAGCCGCGGCTCGCGCGCCCACAGCTCCGCCGGCCAGCGGCGCAGCGGGATGAAGACCTGAAAACGGGGGGAAACGTCCGCGTTGAGAGTCAGTGCATTCATGATGGTTTGCTCGACGGTAGCGTTGAAGTAAGCAGCAGGGGAGTTCGAAACCAGAAGGGAAGATCGAGGAACCCGTTAGCCCGGCTGCGGCACGAGGCGCCGCCGCCACAGCACCCGGAGGAGCGCGTAGGCGAGAAGGCCGGCCGGGCCGAACATGAAGGTCAGCGCCAGCAAGGGCAGCACCAGCAGGTGCGGAATGCCGAGCTCGCCGGCGCGTTCCGCGATCCACGCGCCGACGAAAAGATCGAACGCCAGGAAGTGCAGCCAGCCCGCGGTCAGCAGCTCCGGGACCGCGAACAGGCGCTGGACGGCCTCGAGCGAGTCATACCCACCTCCTGCCATTCCGGTCGCCGCGAAGAGCGCGGCATAGATCACGGCAAGGAGCAGCGGCACGAGCAGCCCGCTGACCATGCGCACCCGGTGCGACCAGGAGGCGCGGTACGGCGATGCCGCCAGCGCCAGCCAGGAAAGCATGGCCAGCCCGCTCGCCAGGGAGAAGAGGAGGCGGGGATCGACGGGAAAGACGGGCGCGACGGGCATGGCTGGCTCCGGTTAACTGAACACTGTCAAGATAGGACGATAAGGTAAAATCTATACAGTGTCAAGTTCTCCTCGTTCGTTCCCCCTTATCCGCACGCACCGACCGCCATGGCAAGATCCCCTTCCCCGCGCAACGTCAAACCAGCCCCTGCTCGCGCTTCGCGAAGCGATCCCTCCGCAGCGCCGCAGCCCGCATCGAGCAACGCCACCCTTGCGGAGCGCAGCGGCTATCACCACGGCGCACTTCGGGAGGCGCTGATCGAGGCGTCCGAATCCCTGCTGGCGGAACGCGGACTCGAAGGGTTCTCGCTCCGCGAGGTGGCGCGCCGTTCCGGCGTCTCGCCCGCCGCACCGGCGCATCACTTCGGCGACGCAGCCGGCCTGCTCGCTGCCGTGGCAGCCAATGCATTCGAGGGGCTGGCGGCGGCCCTCGAAGCAGGCAACCGCCGAGGCGGTGACGATCCGGTCGCGCGCCTGCGCGAACAGGGCGTGGGCTACGTGGGTTTCGCGCTGCGCTACCCCGGGCGCTTCGGCCTGATGTTCCGAACCGGCCTGGTGAAGGACGAGGCGCTCGCACGCTGCGGGGATGGCGCCTTCGGCAAGCTGGAGCAGGGGGTGCGCGACCTGTACGCGGTACCCGCAGGCGAGCCGCTCGAGCCGGCGCAATGGCTAAGGCTGCTGTCGACCTGGTCGGTGGTGCACGGCTTCGCGCACCTGGCGCTGGCAGGCCAGTTCGACCGCTTCGCCCCCGGCGGCAGGGAAGCGCTCCTGCGAACCATGCTCGCGCCGATGCTCGAGCAGCTCCTGGCGCCATTCAGGCCGGGCAGCCCCGCGCCAGCGCCCGCAGGCCGCAAGAAGGCAAAGCGGCCAGGAGACTGATCCGGTCAGGGCTCCTCGCCCGGCCGGCTGCGTCCGATCGTCCCCGCGAGCATTTCAGCCGAAGAGCTCGCAGGCGGGGCGCTGGGGTCAAAGGCCGACTTGTCCTGAGTCACGCGGCCGATTGGGGCACGACCCGCCGGGCTGGCTTGTATGATTGAGGGCTCCCCCCGGATCGACTGCGGGAACCGCCACGCCCCCCACCCGCCGGAGGCGACTCGCCAGAACCGCCGCCTTGCCTGGAGCACCCATGAACTACGTCTTTCCCCTACCCCCTGCGGTTTCGATCCCGGTTCACGGCACCGAGCAACGCTTTCCGGTGCGGCGCATCTACTGCGTCGGCCGCAACTATGTCGAGCACGCGAAGGAGATGGGCTTCACCGGCCGCGAGCCTCCCTTCTTCTTCATGAAGCCTGCCGACGCAATCGTCTATGTGCCGCACGGCGAGACCGGCAGCATCCGTTATCCGCTCGGCACCAGCAGCCTGCACCACGAGATCGAAATGGTGGTGGCGATCGGCAAGGGGGGAGAAAAGATCGCCGCCGCCGACGCCGCCGCCCACGTCTTCGGCTATGCGGTCGGACTCGACATGACCCGGCGCGACCTGCAGGGTGAGGCAAAAAAGGCCGGGCGTCCCTGGGAGATCGGCAAGGGCTTCGACCAGTCGGCGCCGATCGGCCCCATCCATCCCGTGAGCAAGACCGGGTGGATGGAGGAGGGCGAAATCTCGCTGCTGGTCAACGGCAAGCTGACCCAGCAGAGCACCATCGACAAGCTCATCTGGAACGTCGCCGAAACCATCGAGCACCTTTCGTCCTATTGGGCGCTCGCCCCCGGCGACCTGATCTTCTCCGGCACGCCCGAGGGCGTCGCAGCCGTGGTGCGGGGCGACCTGATGGTCGGCAGCGTGAGCGGCCTCGGCGAACTCAAGGTGAAGGTGGCTTGAGCGCGCCTGGCTGGATGTCGTGAGCACTGGCGCCTGCCCCTCGTGAACCCGGCCGCTTCCGCGCCGCAGGCGACGGTCTTCTTCTGCCACGGGTCGCGCGACCCGCAATGGCGCGCGCCTTTCGACCTGCTCGCTGCCGCCTACCAGGCCCGGGTGCCGCAGCAGCAGGTGCGGCTGGCGTTCCTGGAACTGATGACACCCGAGCTTCCCGCGGTGCTGGCGGAACTGGCCGCCGCGGGTGTCGGCCGCGCCCGGATCGTCCCGATCTTTCTCGCGCCCGGTGCGCACACCCGCCGCGATCTGCCGGCGCTGGTAGCGCAAGCCCGGCGGGATTGCCCGCACCTGCAGGTGGAAATCCTGCCGACCCTGCTGGAGTCGGAGGTGCTGCGCGCTTCAGTGGTCGATGCGCTCCAATCTGCACTGGAAGCCGGTCCACTGGAAGCGGTCATAACCCAGGCTCATAACGTCACGCCGATAAAGTAGTTTGAACGTCATCGGGGCGGGACTATCCTGCCCAGGATGGAACCACACACGCTCGCGATGCCCGAGGCATCGCCCAATCTTCTTCCTCCGATCGCTTCGACGGTCATTTCTGGGAATCCCCTGGATCCTTCGGCGGCGCCGCTTGGCTATGCCGGCGACGTCGCGCCCGGCCAGGCCTGGCAGCTCGTCCAGTCGGGACAAGCCACGCTGGTGGATGTGCGCACGGCCGAGGAACTGCACTGGGTAGGCCGCGTCCCCGGGGCGCTGCATGTCGAATGGGCCATCGGCCGGCAGCAGGTCCGCAACGAACGCTTCCTCGAGCAGCTCGCGCAACTGGTGCCGCCTGACAGTCAGGTGCTCTTCCTGTGCCGCAGCGGCGTACGCTCGGTCGCCGCTGCCAAGGCCGCCACGCAGGCGGGATACCGGTCGGCCTGGAACATCCTCCAGGGCTTCGAAGGCCCGGTCGACACGCAACAGCAGCGCGGGCGCATCGGCGGCTGGCGCGCGGCAGGCCTGCCCTGGCAGCAGAGTTGACATGTACATCTACGACGAGATCGACCAGGCTCTGGTCGACGAACGCGTTGCCCAATTCCGCGATCAGACGCAGCGCTTCCTGACCGGCCAGTTGTCGGAAGACAACTTCCGGCCGCTGCGGCTGCAGAACGGCCTCTACATCCAGAAGCACGCGCCGATGCTGCGGGTTGCAATACCCTACGGCCTGCTTGCGTCCCGGCAACTGCGCAAGCTTTCCGGGATCGCCAGCAAGTACGACCGTGGCTACGGCCACTTCAGCACCCGGCAGAACATCCAGTTCAACTGGCCCGCACTGGAGCGCGTGCCGGACATCCTGGCCGAGCTCGCCACGGTGCAGATGCATGCCATCCAGACCAGCGGCAACTGCATCCGCAACATCACCACCGACCAGTTTGCCGGCGTCGCGCCCGACGAGGTGACGAACCCGCTGGTATGGGCAGAGCTGATGCGGCAGTGGTCCACCTTCCATCCGGAATTCGCCTTCCTGCCGCGCAAATTCAAGATCGCCATCAGCGGCTCGCTGCAAGACCGTGCGGCCGTGCTGGTGCACGATATCGGCCTGCTCGCCGTCATCGGCGAGACCGGCGAGACGGGGTTCAGGGTAATCGTCGGCGGCGGCCTCGGGCGCACGCCGATGGTCGGCCACGTCATCAACGAGTTCGTCGCCTGGCCGCACCTCCTGACCTATCTGGAAGCGATCCTGCGGGTCTACAACCGCCATGGACGCCGCGACAACAAGTACAAGGCGCGCATCAAGATCCTCGTCAAGGACCGCACCCCCGCGGTGTTCGCGCAGGAGGTGCAGGCCGAGTGGGAGCACCTGCGCGACGGGACGAGTACCGTCACCGCCGAAGAGCTCGAGCGCATCCGGGGCCGCTTCACCCGGCCGGCGTACCGAACGCTGCCGGGGACGGATGCCTACATCGACACGATGCGCGCCGGCCAGCCGGCCTTCGCCCGCTGGCTCGAGCGAAACGTCCATGCCCATCGGGTCCCGGGCTATTCCTGTGTCACCTTGTCGCTGAAGAAGACCGGCGTTCCTCCGGGAGATGTCACCGCCGAGCAGATGCAGGGGATCGCGGACCTGGCGGACGAGTATTCCTTCGGCGAACTGCGGGTCACGCACGAGCAGAACCTGGTCTTCGCGGACGTCGAAACCCGCAGGCTGCATTCGCTGTGGCAGGCGGTCCGGGAGCTCGGCCTGGCCACGCCCAACATCGGGCTGCTGACCAACATCATCTCCTGCCCGGGCGGCGATTTCTGCTCGCTGGCCAATGCGGTCTCGATACCGGTCGCGGACGCAATCACCCGCCGCTTCGACGATCTCGACTACCTGTACGACATCGGCGAGATCGACGTCAACATCTCCGGCTGCATCAACGCCTGCGGTCACCATCACGTCGGCCACATCGGCATCCTCGGCGTCGACAAGGCCGGCGAGGAGTGGTACCAGATCACCGTCGGTGGCCGCCAGGGCAACGATGCAAAGATCGGCAGGATCATCGGCCGGTCGGTTGCGCGCAACGAGGTCGCGGAGGTGGTGAGCCGGCTGATCGACGTCTACCTGGAGCGGCGCGACGAAGCCCACGAGCGCTTCATCGACGTGGTCGACCGGCTCGGACTCGAACCCTTCAAGGAGCGGGTCTATGCCCACCTTGATTGACCGCAACGGGCCGCGCCAGGACCACTGGTCCTGTTTCCAGGACGCACAAGCCGGCGCGGCCCCTCCCGCGCCGGGCGCGCAGCTCATCCTCTCGCTCGCGCAGTGGAAACTCCATGCGCAGGCCCTGCTCGCGGCCGGCGCCAGACTGGGCATCTGCCTGGAGCCGGCGGAAGGGCCGGAGGAGATCGCGGCCCTGCTGGACCGGGTCGAACTGGTCGCCGTTCGCTTTCCCGCCTTCACCGACGGCAGGGGCTACTCCAGCGCCCGGCTGCTGCGTCAGCGCTATGGCTGGACGGGCGAGTTGCGGGCCGTCGGAGACGTCCTGCGGGACCAGATGTTCTACCTCGCGCGCTGCGGCTTCGACACCTTCGATCTCGCGGACGGGGAGTCGGTGCAAGCCGCCCTCGCAGCCTTCGGCGACTTCACCGAGACCTACCAGGCAGCCGCAGACAGGGGCCCGCTGTTCAGGCGGCGCGCGCAGCCGACGGCACCTGTCGCCTCCCGATGAGCACGGCCGTTCCAGGGACCAGCCGCAGCGACGGCGGTTGGCTCGCGCAGTCGCCGGGGCGGGTCGTCCTGGTGGGGGCCGGCCCCGGCAGCATCGACCTGCTGACCCTGAAAGCCGCACGCCTGATCGCGGCCGCCGACTGGCTCGTCCACGATGCTCTGGTGCAGCCGGAGGTAGTGGCGCTGGCCACTCGCGCGCGGATCATCTGCGTCGGCAAGCGCGCCGGCCGAAAGAGCACGCGCCAGCACGAGATCAACCTGACGCTGATCGACTGCGCCCGGAGGGGAGGCCTGGTGGTGCGCCTGAAGGGCGGTGACCCGCTGCTCTTCGCGCGGGCGCAGGAAGAACTCGACGCGCTGCGCGAGGCGGGCATCGCGGTGGAGGTCGTGCCGGGCATCACCACCGCGCAGGCTGCCTATGCGGCCCTGGCCGCGCCGATGACCGAACGCGGCCGGCGCCGCTCCGCCGTCTTCGCGACGCCGCAGTTGGCAACGGCCGCAGCCGGGCTCGAGGGCGGTCCGGAGGACGACCCCCGCTCGGCAAGCTGTCTTGCGCGCGACGGCCGTCTCGACGTACAGTGGGCCCGCGCCCTGGTCAACGCCGAGGGCGGGGCGTTGTACATGGCATCGACGGTCGCCGGGCGCACCCGCGCCACGCTGCTGTCGCTGGGCATGCCAGCCAATACTCCCGCCACATGGATCGTCAACGTCTCGCTGCCAAACCAGTGCGTCATCAGCACGACCTTGGGGGAATTGCGTCCCCTGCCCGCGGAACTGGCAGGACAACCGGCGCTCCTGCTGCTGGGAACCGCGGTGCCGACGCCGTGGCACGAATTGGAACCCAGCCTTGAACCTGCAACAGCTACGTTATCTCCGTGAGACGGTCCGGCGCGACCTGAACCTCACCGCCGCCGCCCTTGCCCTGCATACCTCGCAACCCGGCCTGTCCAAGGCGATCCGGGAACTGGAGGACGAACTCGGCATCACCATCTTCGTGCGCCACGGCAAGCGGCTCACGCACCTGACGGACGCCGGGCGCGACGTGCTGGCCATCGTCGAGCGCATCCTGCTTGAGATCGACAACCTCAAACGCAGTTCGATGAACTGGCACGACGCGCAGACCGGCGAGCTGCGGATTGCCGCGACCCACACTCAGGCCCGCTACTCGCTGCCGCCGGCAATCGCGCGGCTGCGAACCCAGTATCCGGAGGTGACGGTGCGACTGCACCAGGGCAGCCCGACGCAGATCGTCGAGATGATCCGCTCCGGCCAGGTCGACCTGGGCATTGCCACCGAGGCGATCGGCCAGCAGGCGGACCTCGATTCGGAGGACCTGTTCTGCTGGTATCACTGCGTCATCGCGCTGCCCTCGCATCCGCTCTGCCAGCTGGCGGAGGTCAGCCTCGAGGCCCTCGCCGAGCACGACCTGATCACCTACGACCCGCAGTTCGCCGGCCGCGGGCACATCGACCGCGCGTTCAACGAACATCGGCTGAAGCCGCGGATCGTACTGGAGGCGACCGACTCGGACGTGATCAAGACCTACGTCCGGCTCGGCCTCGGCGTGGGCATCGTCTCGGAGCTCGCCTTCAGCGAGGATGACGAGGCCGAGGGGTCGACGATGGCAACGGACCGGCTGGTGCGCCTGCCGATCGACCGGCCCTTCGCGCGCAACCTGACCCGGGTCGCCTTCCTGCACGGCCGGATCCTTCGCCGATACGAGCAGGCGCTGATCGACGCGATGAAGCACTGAGTGGCGCAATCAGCTGTCGACGTCCGGCGCGTCCGCATGCGAATCCGCCTGAAACGGCACCGCCACCACCTTGTAGCGATGCTGCTGGCCGCTGGGCAGTTGCCAGTCGATGGTCTGCCCCACGCGCATGCCGAGCAGCGCGGTGCCGACCGGCACCAGGACCGACACCTTGCCGCTCGCGATGTCGGCATGCTTCGGATAGACCAGCGTGATCTCGCGGCGTTCGCCGGTGGTTTCGTCTTCGAAGACCACGCGCGAATTCATCGTGACGACGTCCTTGGGGATCTTCTCGGGCGACACGACCACGGCCCGGACCAGTTCCCGCTCCAGCTTCTGCAGCTGTTCGGCGCCCGCACCGGCCCCGACACCGGCACCGGACCCGTACGTCTCGAGTAGATCGAACAGCCGGTCCAGATCGTCCTGGGTCAGATAGATGGAAGGCTCATCAGCCATCTCGGTGCTCCCTTGTGCATAAGTGGTTGCTGCTGTGTCGGCTCGTGAGCCGGTCATCGGCGCCTGCATCGGCGCCCCTGGCAAAGGCGATACGCAGACAGGGCGCCGCCAGGAGGACGTGCGATCATTGCGGAGGAATACCAGACGCCGCCACCGTGGGCGCAACCGGGTGCCGCAGTTGCCCGCGGCTTTTGAAAGCCACCCGCGGCAGGCGGCTCTTGCAAGCGGCGGCCGGCCGCATCGACCAAAGCGACATGACCAATGGCTGACTTTACCATTCATCCGAATAACCTTCATCACTGGGTCGTCGACCTCTTCCTCGCTGCCGGCTCCAATGCGACCGAAGCGCGCCTCGCCGCCGACCATCTGGTCGACGCCAACCTGACCGGCCATGACTCTCATGGCGTCGGGATGATCCCCAAGTACGTGACCGCGCTGGTCAATGGCAAGCTGAAGCTCAACCAGACGATCGGGATCATCAGCGATACCGGCAACATGCTGAACATCGACGCGCGGCGAGGGTTGGGCCAGTCGGTCACCTACCAGGCGATGGAACTGGCGATCGCGCGGGCGCGTGAGCACGGCGTCTGCGTCATGGGCCTGCGCAACAGCCACCACCTGGGGCGGGTCGGCCACTGGGCGGAACAGGCGATCGCGGCCGGGCTCGTCTCCATCCATTTCACCAACGCCAACAGCATCCACGTCGTGGCGCCGCACGGCGGCGCGGAGGCACGCTTCGTCACCAATCCGTTCACCGTGGGCATTCCCCGCAC
>JACCRJ010000528.1 GCA_013813615.1 Lautropia sp.
GCCAGCCCCCAGGCGCCGCCGGTGAGATACTGGACCATCAGCAGCCCGAATGCGCCCAACGGGATCCCGATCCAAAAAACGTACGCGTACAGGTAAGAGCGGAAGAACTGGCCGGGATTGACGAGCAGCCCGACGATCAGCAGCGCGCACCCAGCGACGCCCGCGATCAGCGCGGGGATCTGGATGCGGTCCAACGTCGGGTGCAACTCCTGGCGATACGGGGCGGCGGTAGTCGTTGTGGCAGTGGCGTCGCTCAATGCGCCCCCCCTGCCGCCGGCGCCGTCGTTGACCCCGCGCTCGCCGCGGTGGTCGGTGCGGCGATTGCTGCCGCGAGTTGATTCTGGTCTTCGGGCGATAGCGCGTTCATGTCTGCGTTCTGGCTGAACTGGAGCACGCGGATATACGCCGCGATCGCCCAACGGTCTTCAACGGAAACCTTATCGTTGTGGCTGTACATCGCGCCCCAGCCGTTCGTGATCACGTCATAGAAGTGACCGACCGGGGCCGTGCGGAGCCGGTCCTCGTGGTACGACGGCGGGCGCGTGAACCCGCGGCGGACGATCATGCCGTCACCGTCGCCGGTGTCGTTGTGGCAGTGGGCACAGTTGATCTGATACTGCTGGCGGCCACGTTCCAACCTCGCGCGGGTGATGGGAAACGGGAACGTCTCGGCGGCCTTGCCGTCGACCTTGCCCGTGAACAGGTGCGGATCGAGCCGCAGATCGCCGCGGGCGACCGTGCCCTCGACGAGCGGGCGCGCGCTGGTGCCATCGGCGAAGACTTCGCTGGGCTCCATCGGCATGAGACGGCCATGATCATCCATCTTGAACAGCTCGTTGTCGGCGGGGTGTTCACAGCCGACGAGCAGCCCGAGCATGCCGCAACACAGCAGGATCATGGGCAGTCGCGCCGGCGTGGCGTGACCCGTTGCGGTCTCCACGGGCTTCTGCAATCTTCCCGCGGGCACGATCGTGATGTTGGTCGGGTTCAGCGATTTGAGGAACTCAGCCGTCTGCGTCAGGTCGAACTTCTTGTCGATCGCTTCGATGCACAGGAAAAAGTGCGTCCGCGACGCCAGCTCAAAGTGCGCCACGTTGAACAGCGGGTGGTACGGCTGGGGCAACCCATTGAGCGCGAGCATGCCGAGCACCGCCGCAAGGCCGGCGCAGAGGATCGTCGTCTCGAACGTGATGATGATGAACGCCGGCCAGCTGTTGAACGGGCGGCCGCCGATGTTCATGGGGTAGTGGACGACGTTGGCGAACCACTGCATGAAGAACCCGCCGAAACATCCGACGATGCCGCCGGCGAGCACGATCAGCGGCAGCCGTGAGCTGCGCAGCCCCAGCGCGGCAGCGAGGCCGTGGATGGGAAACGGCGCATACCCGTCCATGCGCTTGTAGCCGGCTTTGTGCGCGGTGCGGGCGGCGTGGAGCAGCCGGTCCGGCTGATCGAACTCCGCGAGCAACCCGTAAATGTGAAGCCGGCTTCTCACGTGACTTCCTCCATCCGCGCCGCTTGTCCCGCCGGCGACGTCTGTGGATGACCCTGTTGTCGCGACACCAGCTCGCGCATCTCAAACACGCTGATCATCGGCAGCACGCGGATGAACAGCAGCAGCAGGAAGAAGAACAGCCCGATCGAGCCGATGTACAACGCCCAGTCCCAGACCGTGGGATAAAACATGCCCCAGGAGCTTGGCAGAAAGTCGCGATGCAGGCTGGTGACGATGATGACGAACCGTTCGAGCCACATCCCGATGTTCACAATGATCGCGATGACAAACAGAACCGCCGGCCACTGCCGGATCGCCTTAAACCACAGCAGCTGCGGCGTGAGGATGTTGCAAAGGATCAGCGCCCAGTACGCCGGTGCGTACGGTCCGTGCCAGCGGTTCTTGAGCATCGACACTTCGTAGGTGTTGGTGCTGTAGAGCCCCATGTAGATTTCCATGAAGTACCCATAGGCCACGATCAGCCCCGTCGCCAGCACGATCTTGGCCATGTTGTCGAGGTGGCGTGTGGTGATGAAATCCTCGAGCGCATACGCCTTGCGCAGCGGGATTGTCAGCGTCAGCACCATCGCGAAGCCGGAGAAAATGGCGCCGGCGACGAAGTACGGCGGGAAGATCGTCACGTGCCAGCCGGGGATCACCGAGACGGCGAAGTCCAGGCTGACGACGGTGTGCACCGAGATCACCAGCGGCGTCGCCAGCCCGGCCAGCAGCATGTACGCGGTTTCATAGCGGTGCCAGTGCAGCGCCGAGCCGCGCCATCCCATCGCGAGGATGCCGAAGATCATCTTGACCCACAGCGGCTTGGCGCGGTCGCGCATGGTGGCGAAGTCGGGAATGAGCCCGACGAACCAGAACAGCAGCGAGATCGTCGCGTAGGTCGAGACGGCGAAGACGTCCCACACCAGCGGGCTGCGGAACTGCGGCCACAGCCCCATCGTGTTCGGCAGCGGGAACAGCCAGTACGCGTTCCACGGCCGACCGACGTGCAGCAACGGAAACAACCCAGCGCACGCGACGGCGAACAGCGTCATCGCCTCGGCGAATCGGTTGATGCTCGTGCGCCACTGCTGCCGCAGCAAAAGCAGGATGGCGGAAATCAGCGTGCCGGCGTGCCCGATGCCGATCCACCAAACGAAGTTCGTGATGTCAAACGCCCACCCGACGGGGACGTTCAATCCCCACACGCCCACGCCGTAGATCAGCAGATACCCGACGGCCATCATCAGGACCATCACCAGCACCAGCGAGATGGCGAAGCCAATCAGCCAGCCACGGCCGGTATGTTTCGTGAGGACGATCTCGGAGATTTTCTCGGTGACCGAGTTGTAGTCGTGCCCCGGGCCGAGAATGCGGCGCGTGGGGTCCTGCTCGGGTGGCAGATGAGAATAATCGTTGGGATCGGATGCCATTTAGTAGCACGGGCTTCCAGCCCGTGTCTTGTCTTCTGGAGAATCACGGGCTGGAAGCCC
>JACCRJ010000548.1 GCA_013813615.1 Lautropia sp.
GTCGAGCACCGCATGCTTCAGGCCTCGCGCGCTGAGCGCAGCCACGAGGTCCGGCAAGTTCACCACCGGCCCGCGGCCGAAATTGATCAGGCAGGCGTGCGCCGGCATCGCCTGCAGCAGGGCTTCATCGACCAGGTGGCGCGTCTGGTCCGTCAGCGGCAGCAGGCAGACCAGGATGTCGGTGCGGGACACCATCGCCATCAGGCCCTCGCTGCCGCTGAACGTGGTAACGCTGCCGAGGTCGCCGAGGCGCTTCGGTGTCCGGCTCCAGCCGAGCACCGGAAAGCCGGCGTCGCCAAGCCTGCGCGCAGCCGCGACCCCGAGCACCCCGAGGCCGAGCAGGCCCACGCGTCGCCGCGACGGCGGCACATACGGCAGCTGAAGCCACTGCGTGGCGCGCTGCTGGGCGAGGTAGGCAGGCATGTCGCGGTGCAGATAGAGCGTCCACGCAAGCACTGCCTCTGCCATGGTGCGCGCGAGCTCCGGATCCACCATCCGCACCAGCGGAAGTCCATCGAATGCGGGTTCGGCGACCAGCCTCTCGACACCGGCCCACAGGCTCTGCATCCATTTCAGCCGATCGAAGCGGCGCACCACCGCCGGGTCCGGATTGGCCACGATTGCCAGTTCAACCTCGTGGTTGTCGGCAATTGCCGCGGCGGGCAGCAGCCGCTCCTGCGGCATCGCGCGGCGCAGTGCATCCAGCCAGGCCTGCTCCTCATCGGCCGACAGCGAGCCGATGAAAGCAATCGGTGGCCGGGCGGGTCCGGTGGGCATGTGGGCCTCCTCGCAGGCGATGATGTCCTCGAAGGCGATGATAGCCGCGCGGGTATATTCGACGGATCGCCGCGGCGCGGCCGGCATTCCGGAGGAAGTCGATGGCGGGGGTTTCGAAACAGGCGGCGGCCGCATCGACCGCCGGATCCTCGGCAATGCCGATCCTGATTGCCGGCGGCGGCATCGGCGGCCTCGCCTGCGCCCTGGCTCTTTCCCGCCAGGGCTTCCAGGTCAAGGTCCTGGAGCAGGCGTCGCAGGTGGGCGAGATCGGCGCCGGCATCCAGCTCGGTCCCAACGCCTTCGCCGCGTTCGATGCGCTCGGTGTCGGCGATCGGGCGAGGTCACGCGCCGTCTACACCGAGCGGATGGTGATGATGGACGCCATCGATGCGAGCGTCGTTGCCGACGTGCCTCTGGGAGAAGCCTTCCGCCGGCGCTTCGGCAACCCGTACGCGGTCATCCATCGTGCCGACGTCCATCAGGTGCTCCTCGAGGGCGTGCAGGAAACCGAACTGATCGAGTTCAAGACGTCGGCCCGCGTGGTTCGGCTGGAGCAGGACGAGGCCGGCGTGCCCGTGTTCGATGCTGGCGGCAGCGCCTACCGGGGTTGCGCCCTGATCGGCTGCGACGGCGTCAAGTCCGCCGTGCGCCAGCAGATCGTCGGCGACGACGTGCGGGTCACCGGACATGTCGTCTATCGTGCAGTCGTCGAGGCCGACGATTTTCCGCAGGAGCTGCGCTGGAACTATCCGACCATCTGGGTGGGGCCGGACTGCCACCTGGTGCACTATCCGTTGCGCGGCGGCGACCAGTTCAACCTGGTCGTCACCTTCCACAGCGCCAGGCAGGAGGTCTGGGGCGTCAGCGACGGCGACCAGCAGGAGGTGCTGACGCACTTCCAGGGAATCCACCCGTTGCCGCACCGGCTGCTCGACCTGCCGAAGAGCTGGCGGCGGTGGGCCACTGCGGACCGCGAGCCGATCGCCCGGTGGAGTTTCGGGCTGGCGACGCTGCTTGGCGATGCCGCGCATCCGATGATGCAGTATCTCGCGCAGGGGGCATGCATGGCGCTGGAGGATGCCGTCACCCTCGGGGCCGCGATCGAAGCGCAGGATGGCGATCTGGCGGCGGCCTTCGCCCGCTACGAACACTTGCGCGTGACCCGCACCGCGCGGATGGTGCTTTCGACCCGCGAGATGGGCCGTATCTACCATGCCAAAGGTGTCGAGAGGCTGGTGCGCAACAGCCTCTGGACGGGCCGCACGCCTGAGCGCTACTACGACGCGCTCGAATGGATCTACGGCTGGACTGGTTGACGGACCCCCCGGCCGCCAGCGGCGCCCCCCTTGGGGGGAGGCGCCGAAGGCGCGTCGGGGGGTTGCTTTATCCGGTCGCAGACCGCGCGGGTCACTTCTGCGGTGGTCGCCTTGCCGCCGAGGTCGCGCGGATGCAGCGCCGGGTCGGCGGCGACCGCTTCGATTGCCTGCATCAGGACGCGGGCCGCCTCGGGCTGGCCGAGATGCTCGAGCATCATCGAGGCCGACCAGAAGGTGCCGATCGGGTTGGCAAGCCCCTTTCCCATGATGTCGAAGGCGGATCCGTGGATCGGTTCGAACATCGACGGGAAGCGCCGCTGCGGGTCGATGTTGGCGGTGGGCGCGATGCCGAGGCTGCCGGCCAGCGCGGCAGCCAGATCGCTGAGGATGTCCGCATGCAGGTTCGTGGCAACCAGCGTATCGAGCGAAGCCGGCCGGTTCACCATGCGCGCGGTACACGCGTCGACCAGTTCCTTGTCCCACTTCACGTCCGCAAATTCCCGGCTCACCTGCACGGCAATCTCGTCCCACATGACCATCGCATGGCGCTGCGCGTTGGACTTGGTGACGACGGTGAGTTGCTTGCGCGGGCGGGACCGCGCCAGCGCGAAGGCGAACCGCATGATGCGCTCGACGCCGGCCCGGGTCATCATCGAGACGTCGGTGGCGGCTTCGATCGGATGGCCCTGGTGAACGCGGCCGCCCACGCCGGCATACTCGCCTTCCGAATTCTCGCGCACGATCACCCAATCGAGGTCCTTCGGGCCGCAGCGCTTGAGCGGCCCGTCGATG
Source organism: Lautropia sp. (assembly GCA_013813615.1). Classification (GTDB taxonomy): domain Bacteria; phylum Pseudomonadota; class Gammaproteobacteria; order Burkholderiales; family Burkholderiaceae_E; genus Lautropia. Next base: position 2,886 of record JACCRJ010000548.1, read on the forward strand.
TCCGGCAGGATGCGGGTCGGCCGGACGTTCGCATACTGGTCGAAGCCCTGGCAGATCTTCAGGCGCAGGCCCCACAGGGTGATGTGATCCGCAATGTCCGGGTCGCCGGCAGAGCCGAACAGGATTGCATCCATGTCGCGGATCTCGTCGAGCCCTGCCTCCGGCATCATCGAACCGTGCCGGCGGTAGTAGTCGCCGCCCCAGTCGAACTTCGTGAACCGGAAGTCGAAGCCGCCGGGACCGTTGCCGACCGCCGCCGCCAGCGCCTCCAGCACGGTCTGTCCGGCCGGGATCACTTCCTTGCCGATGCCATCGCCGGGAATGCAGGCGATCCGGTAAGACTCTCTGCTCACTTGATCAACCCCGCATCCTTCGCGTCCTGCAGGTAGCCCTTCTTGCGCTCCTCCATGAACGCCGGCATCTTGTCGACCGAAATATCGACCAGGTCGTAGCCGGCGTCGGCCAGCTTCTTGCGCGACTCCGGATCCGCATTGAGCGCGGCCATCACGTCGGACACCTGCTTCTGAATCTCCGGCGGTGTCGACTTGGGCACTGCCACGCCTCGGTAGGCGCCGTCGACCCAATCGAGCCCGACCTCCTTGAAGGTCGGCACGTCAGGGAACTGCGGGTGGCGCTTCTCGGAGGCCACCGCCAGCATCCGGGTCTGGGCTTTCTGCTGGATCGCGAAGGGCAGGTAGCTCATCGCCGCGTCCACATGTCCACCGAGCACGGACGCCAGCAGGTCGCCGGTGCCCTTGAACGGCACGTAGGTCGACTTGATGCCAGCCAGCTTGTTGAGCCGCTCATGCGCCATGTGGTTGGCCGAGAAGCTGCCGGAGCCGGCGAAGTTCAGAGAGCCCGGTTTCGCTTTCGAGGCTGCGACGAGGTCCTGAAAGGTCTTGAACGGGCTCGACAGCGGCACCACGATCGCATCGGCGGTGTAGTGGTAGAAGTACACCGGAGCCAGGTCCTCGGTCTTGTACTGGACGTTTCCTTCCAGCGGTTGCAGCACCACATGCGGCAGGTTGACGCCAGCGATGGTGTAGCCGTCGGCAGGCAGCGAGTTGAGCTGCGCCCAGACCAGTCCGCCGCCGGCACCGGGGCGGTTCTGCACCACCATCGTCTGGTTGTACTTCTTGCGGAACACCTCGGACTGCATCCGCGCGACGAAATCGGACTCGCCGCCCGGCGTGAACGGGATGATGTATTGCACGGGTTTTTCCGGGTAGGCGGCTTGTGCGGCAACGGCGCCCAGGGACGCGGCAATACCAAGGCAGATCAGACTTCCGATGCGCTGCAGTCTCATGTCGACTCCTCAATCTCTCTGTTTGTTCGAGAAGGAGACTATAGCCGGGATAGCGGCGGGACGAGCCGCCGCGGGAAAATGCGGCCCGGAGCCCTGGCCGGAGCCGCTCGGTGCCGATGCTAAGATACTGTTCATGCATACAGCATCCGGCGAGTCGGGCGGCTCGTATGTCATCGCAGTCCGCAGCCTGTGCGAATTCACCGCGCGCCGGGGCGACCTCGATCTCCGCTTCACGCCTGCCCCCACTTCGCAGGAGGGGATTGCGGGCCATCAGCTGGTGGCGTCGCGCCGGCCGCCGCACTACCAGACCGAGCTGAGCCTGTCCGGCAGCCACGGACGCCTGCTCGTGCGGGGCCGGGCAGACGGTTTCGATCCGCTGCGGCAGCAGCTCGAGGAAATCAAGACCCACCGCGGCGACCTCGGCGCCATGCCGGCCAACCATCGCGAGCTGCATTGGGCTCAGGCGAAGGTCTATGCCTGGCTGCTGTGCCGCCAGCTTTGCCTCGCCGAGCTGAATGTCGCGCTGGTCTACTTCGACATCGTCAGCCGCGACGAGACGGTGCTGGTGCAGCGGCTGGGCGCGGCCGAGCTGGAGGCGTTCTTCGAGGACCAGTGCAGCAGGTTCCTGCAGTGGGCCCGACAGGAGATGGCGCATCGCGAGCGGCGGGACGTTGGGCTGCAGGCGCTGGCATTCGCGCATCCGCAGTTCCGCCCCGGCCAGCGAACACTGGCCGAAGCGGTCTACCGGGCCGCGCTCAAGGGCCGCTGCCTGATGGCGCAGGCGCCGACCGGCATCGGCAAGACCATCGGCACCCTGTTCCCGATGCTGAAGGCGTGCCCCACCGGTAGGCTCGACAAGGTCTTCTATCTGGCCGCCAAGGCGTCCGGGCGCAAGCTCGCCCTCGACGCACTGGGGTCGATCAGTGCAATGGCACCACGGCAGCCTGTATCCGCCGGCGGCGGCGAACCCGCGCTGCCGGACCGTAGCGCGCAACCGGCGGGGCTGGCGCTGCGGATCCTGGAACTGGTCGCAAGGGACAAGGCCTGCGTGCATCCCGACAAGGCGTGCCACGGCGAGTCCTGCCCTCTCGCGAGAGGTTTCCACGACCGGCTACCCGCTGCCCGCAGCGAGGCGGTCGCCGCCGGCGGCAGGGGCGGGCAGGCGGGGCAGGCGGGGCAGGCCACGGGGGCGGCGCTACTCGACCAGGCGACGGTGCGGGCAGTCGGGCTTGCACACCAGGTCTGCCCCTACTACCTCACTCAGGACCTGACCCGCTGGTGCGACGTCGTCGTCGGCGACTACAACTATTACTTCGACCTGAACGCGATTCTCTACGGCCTCGCACTGGCCAACCAGTGGCGGGTCGGCGTCCTCGTCGACGAGGCGCACAACCTGGTCGCTCGGGCCCGAGGCATGTACAGCGCCTCGCTCGACCAGCGGGAATTGCAGGCCCTGCGGCGCAGCGGACCCGAGTCGCTGAGGCCGGTACTGACCGCCCTGGGGAGCGCATGGAACGCCGTCAACCGGGATCAGCAGGACGACTACCAGGCGTGCGCCGAGCTGCCGCGCAAGCTGCTCGTTGCCCTGCAGAAGTGCAGCTCAGCCATCGCCGATCACCTCGCTGACCATGCCGATCAGGCAGCGGACGAGCTGCTGCGTTTGCATTTCGACGTTCTGCATTTCCTGAAGCTGGCGGAATCCTTCGGCAAGCACTCGCTGTTCGACGTGAGCAGGTTTGCCGGGATCGGCCGAGGGCGCGGCGGATCGGTGCTCTGCCTGAGGAACGTCGTGCCGGCCGGCTTCCTGGCGCCCCGCCTGGCAGCCGCCGCAACCACCACGATGTTCTCGGCTACGCTCGGTCCGCGCCGCTTCCAGGAGGACATGCTCGGCCTGCCGCAGACGACCGCCTGGCTCGATGTCGAGTCGCCGTTCAGCGCCGCGCAGCTGGCGGTGCACGTCATCAGCCGCATCTCAACCCGCTACCGCGAGCGCGAGGCGTCGATCACGCCGATCGTGCAACTGCTGGCCCGCCAGTACCGGTGCGACCCCGGCAACTACCTCGCGTTCTTCAGCAGTTTCGAATACATGCAGCGCGTCGCGCACGCCTTCGCGCGGGAGCATCCGCAAATTGCGTTGCGCCAGCAGTTCCGCGGCATGACGGAAGCGGAGCAGGCGGACTACCTGGCCCGATTCGAACCCGCCCGCCGGGAGATCGCCTTCGCCGTGCTCGGCGGCTCGTTCGCCGAGGCGATCGACCTGCCTGGCGACCGGCTGCGCGGCGCCTTCGTCGCCACGCTCGGGCTGCCGCAGGTCAACCCGGTGAACGAGCAGATGCGGCGGCGCATGCAGGACTGCTTCGGCGCAGGCTTCGACTATGCCTATCTCTATCCGGGACTGCAGAAGGTGGTGCAGGCGGCGGGGCGGGTGATCCGCACCCCCGAGGACCGCGGCGTGCTCTACCTGATCGACGACCGCTTCTCGAGGCCGGAGGTGAGGCGCCTGCTGCCGGCGTGGTGGGACCTGGAGAGCGGCAGCTGACGGTGTGGCGGGCTCGCCCGGATCTCTGCTTTGCCCGAGGGACGCTCTGCGTTTGCCTCGGGTAGCATACGGCACGGCTTTCCTGCCATCCCCGGACAATGTCCACCATCCAGCTAAAGAACGTCAGTCGCCAATGGGGAAGCCGTTATGCGGTGCACGACGTCAGCTTCTCGGCCGCCGCAGGCAGTTTCGTGGTCCTTCTTGGCCCCTCGGGCTGCGGCAAGTCGACGACCCTGCGTCTGATCGCCGGTCTCGATGTTCCCCTGACCGGAAGGATCCTCATCGGCGGTGTCGATGTGACGACGCTGCCGCCGGCACGGCGTCGCATCGGCATGGTCTTCCAGTCCTATGCCTTGTTCCCCCATCTGAACGTCGCGCAGAACATCCTGTTCGGGGTCAAGGTGCGCAAGGAGCCGGCGGCCCAGCACGCGCCCCGCCTGGCCCGGGTCGCGGAACTGCTCGGGCTCGAGGGGCTCCTGGATCGCAAGCCCGGTCAGCTCTCCGGAGGCCAGCAGCAGCGGGTCGCGCTGGGCCGGGCGATCATCGCCGAACAGCCGGTCTGCCTGATGGACGAGCCACTCTCCAACCTCGATGCGCAGTTGCGTCAGGAGATGCGGCGGGAGATTCGCGCCTTGCAGCGCAAGCTCGGGGTCACGATGATCTACGTGACGCATGACCAGACGGAGGCGATGAGCATGGCTGACCAGGTCATTCTCATGCGCGAAGGCAGCATCGAACAGGATGCTGCCCCGGAGGTCCTCTACGCACGGCCGGCCACGGCGTTTGCCGCGCGCTTCATCGGCACGCCGCCGATGAACGTGCTGCGCCTGGCGGCGGGTCCGGGGGGCGCGGTCATCGAAGGAACCGACGGCGAAGCGGTGCGCGCCGCGCCCGACGCCGCCGCTGCAGCCGTCGTCTACCCGGGCGATGCTGCCGGCGCTTCGCTGGGCCTGCGGCCCGAACACATCCAATTGTCCACCGGCAGGTTCACGATCGATCCCGCGGCAGAGGCCGCCATTGCCGCCACCATCCAGACCTGCGAGTATTTCGGCTCCGATACCATCCTCGGCTGCCTCGCCGGGGACCAGCCGGTTGCAGTGCGGGCCGCCGGCCGGCATTCGCTGGAACCGGGAACACCGGTCGTGCTGAAGTGGAGCAGGACGGATCAGCACTTCTTCGACGCGGCGGGGGTTGCGAAGGCGGCAATCGTGTAACCGGTCTGCCTTGGACGGACGTGAGAATGCAGTATCGCCGAGCAGACGCCGCGGCGTACGGAACGCATCGGTTGAACGAGAGGAGGTACCACGACATGGAGACGAAAATGAGCAACGGGTACGGCACGTCGCGCAGGAACGCACTCAAGGCGCTTGGCGCCGCAACACTGGCGAGTCCGGCGGTGAGCAGCAGGCTGCATGCGCAGGCGCCGGTAGAGCTGACGTTCTTCTATCCGGTCGCCGTCGGTGGTTCGGTCACCCGGACGATCGACCAGCTGGCGAGCGATTTCGAGAAGGAGCACCCGGGCATCAAGGTCAAGCCGGTGTATTCCGGCACCTACCAGGAGAGCATCGTCAAGGCGATGACCGCGGTGAAGAGCGGCCAGCCGCCGCACATCTCGGTGCTGCTCTCGACGGACATGTTCTCGCTGATCGACGACGACGCGATCGTGCCCATCGACCAGCTGGCGACGAGCGCAGAAGACAAGAAGTGGCTGGACGGGTTCTACAAGGCATTCATGATGAACAGCATGACCGACGGGAAGATCTGGGGCGTGCCTTTCCAGCGATCCACCATCGTGCTGTATTGGAACAAGAACCTCTTCAAGGAGGCCGGGCTGGACCCGGAGAAAGGGCCGCAGACCTGGGCCGAGATGGTCGAGTTCGCGAAGAAGCTGACCAGGGTGGACGCCAACGGCAACGTCTCGCAGTGGGGCGTGAAGATTCCTTCCAGCGGCTTTCCCTACTGGCTGTTCCAGGGCCTGACCACGCCCAACGACACGATCCTGATGAACGAGGCGGGCAGCGAGACCTACTTCGACAAGCCCGGTTCGGTCGACGCGCTGCAGTTCTGGGTCGACCTGTCGGCCAAGCACAAGGTGATGCCGGGCGGGGTCATCGAGTGGGGCACGACGCCGAAGGACTTCCTCGAGCAGAAGGCGGCGATGATCTGGACCACCACCGGCAACCTCACGAACATCAGGACCAACGCGAGCTTCCCCTTCGGCGTCGCCATGCTTCCGGCCAACAAGCGGCGCGGCAGCCCGACCGGCGGCGGCAACTTCTACGTTTTCAAGAAGACCTCGCCGGCGGAGCAGAAGGCGGCGCTGCAGTTCATGAAGTGGATCACCAGCCCCGAGCGCGCCGCACAGTGGAGCATCGCCACCGGTTATGTCGCGGTGCGGCCGGATGCATGGGAGACGGACGTGATGAAGAAGTACGTCAAGGAGGTTCCGGCAGCGCTGGTCGCGCGCGACCAGCTGGAGCATTCGGTTGCGGAACTTTCGACCCATGACAACCAGCGGGTGACGAAGGCGCTCAACGACGGGTTGCAGGCGGCGCTGACGGGTGCCAAGCAGCCGGGCCCGGCCCTGACGGAGTCGCAGCGCGAGGCCACCCGGATCCTGCGCAGCTACAAACGCTGAGCAGGCAACGGTGGCAAGCGCCGGCCGAGGGCCGTCACCGTCGGTCGTCGGCTGGCTGTTGTTGCTGCCGGCGATGGTCCTGCTCGTCGCCTTCACGCACTATCCGGCGGTTGCCACCACCTGGCACAGCTTCTTCTCCACGCCCAAGGGCAGCAGGCCGGCGGTTTACGTCGGGTTGGAGAACTACCGGTTGATGACCGAGGATCCGGTCTTCTGGCAGTCGCTGCTCAACAACCTGTATTTCGCGCTGGGCACCATCCCGGTGTCGATCGGCCTTGCGATCGTGATGGCGTTGTGGGTCAGTCGGCGGATCGCGGGCCGGGGCTTCCTGCGCCTGGCGTACTTCACGCCGACCGTGCTGCCGATGATTGCGGTAGCCAACATCTGGCTGTTCTTCTACACGCCGCAGTACGGGCTGCTGGACCAGCTCACCGGACTGGCGGGACTGGGGGGCCGCAACTGGCTCGGCAGCCCGGACACCGTGCTCGGTGCGATGATCGTCGTCGCCATCTGGAAGGAAGCCGGCTTCTTCATGATTTTCTACCTGGCCGCGCTGCAGCAGGTCTCGCCGACCCTGGAGGAGGCAGCCGAACTGGAAGGGGCGACGCGCTGGCAGTACTTCTGGCGGGTGCTGTTTCCGCTGCTCATGCCCACCACGCTGTTCGTGCTGATCAACGCCCTGATCAACTCGTTCCGGCTGGTCGACCACATCATCGTGATGACCCGCGGCGGCCCCAACAACGCCAGTTCGCTGCTGCTCTACTACATCTACCAGGTCGGCTTCAGCTTCTGGGATTCCGCTTACGCGGCTGCCATCACGGTAGTGCTCCTGCTGATCCTGGGACTGACGGCCTTCGTCAAGTTCCGCTTCCTCGATCGCCGCACCCATTACCAGTGATGCGATCCGGCCCCGTCTCCCACTGGCTCGAAACCATCGGCGCATGGCTGCTGGCGCTGCTCTGGCTGCTGCCGCTGGCCTATGCGCTCTGGACCGCCTTCCATCCGCCGGAATTCTCCACCCGCTTCGAGCTCGCGGCGCCGCTGACGCTGCAGAATTTCGTCAATGCCTGGGGAGCGGCGCCCTTTGCTCGCTACTTCCTGAACACCGTCCTGCTGGTCACGATGATCCTGGCTGCGCAGCTGGTACTGGCCACGCTGGCGGCGTACGCCTTCGCCCGGTTCACTTTTCGGGGGCGCGACTTCATGTTCTTCCTGGTGCTCCTGCAGCTGATGGTGATGCCGGACGTCCTGATCGTCGAGAACTACCGGACCATGAACCAGCTCGGGCTGCGCGACACGCTGCTGGCGATCGGGTTGCCGTACTTCGCATCGGCCTTCGGCATTTTCCTCCTGCGCCAGACCTTCAAGACGGTGCCGATGGAACTCGACGATGCGGCGCGCATGGAAGGCGCGAGCGCGCTGCAGGTGCTGCTGAAGGTCTACGTGCCCCTTGCGCGGCCGGTGTACCTCGCGTACGCGCTGGTATCGGTCAGCCATCACTGGAACAACTTTCTCTGGCCGTTGATCATCACCAACTCGGTCGAGTCGCGGCCGCTCACGGTGGGCCTGCAGGTGTTCTCCTCGACCGACCAGGGCGTCGACTGGTCGATCATCACGGCGGCGACGCTGATGACCTCGGCGCCGCTGCTGGTGGGATTCCTGCTTTTCCAGCGCCAGTTCGTGCAGTCCTTCATGCGCGCCGGCATAAGATGAAGACAGGCATGGAGATGGCCGGGCAGACGATGGCAGGCAGGGCGCGCAAGCGATGAAGCTGATCACCTGGAACGTCCAGTGGTGCCGCGGTTGCGACGGGCGGGTGGATCCGCAGCGCATCGTCTCGCACGCTCGCGCGCTGGCGGACTTCGACGTCCTGTGTCTGCAGGAGGTGGCCGACAATTTTCCGGACCTCGAGGGCGGCGGCGGCGAGGACCAGTTCCAGGAACTGGCGCGCCTGCTGCCGGGATACGCGGCGGTGCCCGGGGCCGCGGTGGACGTCCCGGATGGGTCCGGCGGCCGGCGCCGTTTCGGCAATCTGTTGCTCTCCCGACTGCCGGTGCTGCGGGTCCTGCGCCATCAGTTGCCCTGGCCGCCATCGAGCAGCCGGCCCGGGATGCCGCGCCTGCTGCTCGAGGCGGTCATCGAGTCACCGGTCGGATACCTGCGGGTGATGACGACCCACCTCGAGTATTATTCCGCCGCCCATCGCGCGGCGCAGGTCGCTGCGATAAGGCGGGTTCATGCCCAATCCTGCGCCCATGCCCGCAGAGACCCGGAGCAGGGCGCAAAGCCGGGTGCGAAGCCGAAGTCGTCGGGCGGCCCGTTCCAGACGCTGCCGCAGCCGGCGGCGGCAATCCTCACTGGCGACTTCAACTACCAGCCGGATGATGTCCTGCACCAGCGGATCCAGACCCCGCTCGATGCGCAAACGCCGGCGTTGCTGGACAGCTGGGGCATCGCCAACCCCGGAATCGCGCACCAGCACACGAACGGGGTACACGACCGCGAGCAGTGGCCGAGTCCCTATACCTGCGACTTCATCTACGTCAGCGAAGACCTTCGCGAGCGGGTGCGCAGGGTGACGGTCGATGCGCAGACCCAGGCGTCGGACCACCAGCCGGTGTTGATCGAACTGGATTGACGTGTCGATACGGCCCGGGCAGGCCGTATTCCGGCCGCCGAGCCGGGCAGGCGACCCCGCCACTGACCCGGTCAGGCGACGCTGCCGCCGAGCCGGTCAGGCGACGCTGCCGCCGAGCCGGTCAGGCG
>JACCRJ010000551.1 GCA_013813615.1 Lautropia sp.
CAGCCGATCACACGCTCCCGGACGCGCTCGCGCAGGCGGTCCCAGGCGGTCGGATTGCTGATGATCTGCGCCTTGTAGAAGGAGGGACAGAGGACGGCGGCATGCGACACCTCGCCACAGACGCCGCAGCCGACGCAGCTATCCAGGACGGTCGCCACCGGATCGGTCCGCAGCGGGTCCGGATTCGCCTTGATCGACAGCGACGGGCAGCCCGACAGCCGGATACACGAATGGTCACCGGTGCAGGTATCGGAATCGACACCGAACTTCTCCCGGACCACGCGCTGGCCCGCGGCGATTGCCTTGCGCACCAGCGGCTTCTCGCGACGCTGCTTGTTGAGCATGCATTCGGATTGCGCGATCAGCACCTTCGGTCCCTTCTCCCGGGTGGTGAGGGCCTCCTTCAGGGCATCGCGCATGCCGGCGACGTCATAGGTGCGGCGGACGGTCTTCACCCACTTGACGCCCACGCCTCGAACCGCGCGTTCGATCGCATGGCCGGTGCTGCGGGTGGCGTTGTGGGCCGTGGACGAAAGGACGTCCTGGCCGCCGGTCGCCGAGGTGTAGTTGTTGTCGACCACCACCGTCAGGTTGTCGCTCTGGTTGAAGACGGCGTTGGCAATGCCGCTCGTCAGGCCGTTGTGCCAGAAGCCGCCATCGCCCATCATGGAGATGGCGCGCTTGCCGCCCGGGACGTTCAGCGCCGAGGCGCCTGCGGTGCCGAGGCCGTAGCCCATGGTGGTATTGCCGATGTGGAACGGCGGCAGAATCGAGAACAGGTGGCAGCCGATGTCGGCGCTCACGTGGTGGGGTCCCAGCTCCCGCTCGACCAGCTTCATCGCGCTGAAGATCGGCCGCTCCGGACAGCCGGTGCAGAAACCGGGGGGCCGGGCGTGGACGGTCTCCGACAGGGGGATCACCTTGCGCACCGGTTCCGGCACCGGCAGAGGCTCGAGGCGGCCATATCGCTCGCCGAAGGCGCGCACGCCCTTCAGCACTTCCGCCGAGGTGTACTCGCCGGCCACGGGCAGCAGGTCCTTGCCGTGCAACGCCGTCGTCACGCCTGCCTGGCGCAGGATCGCGGCCAGGTTCTGCTCGACGAAGTTGGGCTGGCCCTCCTCCACCACCAGCACCGCGCGCTTGCCCGTGCAGAAGCGCAGCACTTCGCTGTCGATCAGCGGATAGGCCACGTTCATCACATAGAGGGGCACCGACGTGTTGCCGTAGGCGTCGGACAGGCCGACGCATTCCAGCGCGCGGATCATCGTGTTGTACGAGCCGCCCTGCACGATGATGCCGATGTCGTCCGCATTCTCCCCGAAAAATTCGTTGAGCCTTCGCTCCTCGATGAAGCGCACCGCCGCCGGCCATCGCTCCTTCACCTTTTCTTGCTCGTGCGCGAAGCTTGCGGGCGGCAGGACGATCCTGCTCACGTCTCGCTGCGGATGCTCCAGGGCCTGCGCAAGCGTGAAGGCGGGACGCAGGTTGTCGGATGCGGTGAACTGCCCGTGGACGTGGCAGGCTCTGATGCGCAATTGCAGCATCACCGGCGTTCGGCTCGCCTCCGACAACTCGAAACCCTGCTTCACCGCCTCCACGATGCTCGGCAGGTTCGGCCGCGGATCGAGCAGCCAGATCTGTGACTTCATCGCGAAGGCGTGGCTGCGCTCCTGCATGATGGAGGAGCCCTCGCCGTAGTCTTCGCCGACGATGATCAGCGCGCCGCCGGTCACGCCACCCGAGGCCAGATTGGCTAGGGCGTCGGAGGCGACGTTGGTGCCGACGGTAGCCTTGAAGGTCACCGCACCGCGCAGCGGGTAGTTGACCGAAGCGGCCAGCGTCGCCGCCGCCGTTGCCTCGCTTGCGCTGCTCTCGAACCGGATGCCCTGTTCTGCCAGGATGTCCTGCGCGTCAGCCAAGACGTCCATCAGGTGAGAGATGGGTGCGCCCTGATAGCCAGCCACATACGACACGCCGGACTCGAGCAGGGCTTTGGTAACCGCCAGGATGCCTTCGCCGCGGAACACCTCACCGCCGGCAAGCCGAAGCTTCTTGACTTCTTCGACGAACGATCGCTCAGCCATCTGTTCCTCCGGGGCGACGGACTCGCTACGACGTCGGCGCGAGTCGCCGAGCCTCGTATATTATTGACAAATGAATGTATTCACAATCATGGATATCCACGCAGGCATCGTGCCAGCCGCGCCCAGCGCCGGAGCCGACGATGGCGAAGCGGCGACCTGATCACCTGCGTTTTGTCGACGACTACCTCCCGGCGCTCCTGGCGCAGGCCAGCGAACTGATCTCGGCAGAGTTCCACCGGGTCGTGCGCAGGCACGGTTTCTCGGTCACGGAATGGCGGGTGCTGGCTTCGCTTGCCGGCGGCGACCCCATCAGCATCGGCAGGCTGGCCCGGCTGACGGTCGCCAAGCAGCCGACGGTGACCCGCCTGCTGGACCGTATGGAAGCGCGCGGCCAGGCAGAGCGGGTGCCCCATGACAGTGACCGCCGCGTTACGCTGGTGCGCATCACCCGCGATGGTGCGAAAACCGTGGAACGCCTGATGGAGCTAGCACGCGAACATGAGCGGAAGGTTCTCGAGCCCTTCGGCCTGCTGCGCGCGGAAGAGCTCAAGGCCACGTTGCGGCAGATGATCGAGTTGCACGTACCCTCCCCTGCCGAAGATTGAAACGGCGACCGCGTGGTTCGCCCGAGCAAACAGTCTGCTAGTCTGGTTCCTGGCTTTTCAGGAACTCCAGCACGGCGGCGGCGAAGTGCGTCGGCATCTGGTCCGGGAGCGGCACCATTCCCCCTCGGATCGTGACCGTCTGCGCATGCCCGATGAGTGCCTGCAGTTCGGCAGCATGGGGGGCGGCGAAGGGATCCTCGGCCGCGCACACGATCAGCGTCGGCTGCCGCACCTGCCCGATGCGCGCTTCCATGCGGTATGACGCGACGGCGCGGTGCCCCACTTGCGCGCCGCCACTGGCCTTCAGGGCGTCCAGCACGAAGGCCTCGAGCAGGTCCGCACGACCGGCTGGATAGAAGGACGCGCGCTGCCGCCAGAGCGCGGCGAGGTGGCTGCCATCGCTGCTCGGCGCGACCTCGTCGATCGGCGCACGCAGGGCCCGGGCGCGCCTGAAGGCTTCGCCGGTGTAGGGGGTCGACGACAGCACGAGCGAGCGGACCAGGGAGGCATGCACCGCAGCCAGTTCGACGGCGATGACACCGCCGGTATGATGACCGACCACACAGGCAGCATCGATCTTCAGCGCGTCGAGCAGTTCGGCGGCGACGGCCGCCCATTTTTCGATGCTGGCGGGTGCCGCAACCGGCGCCGAATCGCCGAAGCCGGGGGTATCCATCGCGACGGCCCGGTAGCGCCTGCCAAGCAGCGGCAGCACATGAAGGTACTCTCTCCAGCTGCGCGGCGACTGGTGCAGCAGCAGTATCGCAGGGGCCTGCGGATCACCGGCCTGCGCATAGTGGACCTGGCCCACGGACAGGTCGGCGAAATGCCGGCGGATGGGCGCGGCCGGGTGCTCAACCAAAGCGGCGTTCCAGCCGCCGACGCCAATCAGGGCGGCGTCCCGGCCACCGGCGCCGGCTCATGAACGGGTTTCGTCGGCCGGCGGCTGCCACAGTCCCGCATGCCGAAGCATGCCCAGCGTGCGGCCCAGCACGTCCCTGCGGTAGGCGGCAAGATCGCGGCCTGCGTAGTCGTAGAAGCCGCTGCCCGTCTTCAGTCCCAGGCGACCCTCCGCCATCATGCGATCAACGATGGCCGGCGCAGCATAGCGGGCCTTGTCGAGCGAGAGCGACATCTCGCGGCTGGCGTGATGCAGGATGTCGCAACCGCCGAAGTCGATGAACTCCACCACGCCGAGCGCCGCGAAGCGCAGGCCCAGCCCATAGCGGGTCGCCTTGTCGATCTCCTCGGCGGTAGCGGCGCCTTCTTCGATCATCCGCGCGGCCTCGTTCATGATCAATGCCTGCAGGCGCGGCACGATATAGCCGGGCGATGCCCCGCAGACCACCGGCAGCTTGCCGATGCTCTCCATCATCGTCTTCGCCCGCGCCAGCACCTGCGCCTCGGTCTGCGGATGGCAGCTCAGTTCGACCACTGGAATGATGTACGCCGGATTGAGCCAGTGGATGTTGAGAAAACGCCCAGGCAAGCGCACCAGCGTCGCCAGCTCCGTCACCAGGATGCTGCTGGTGGTGGAGGTGAGTATGGCGTCGTCACGGCAGTGGCGGTTGAGCTGCTCGAAAGCCTCGCGCTTCGCCTGAATCGTTTCCGGCACGCCTTCGAACACCAGTTCGGCGCCGGCGAGGGCTGCCGGCGCGTCAGCCGCCCTGACCAGCTGGATCCGCTGCTCGATGGCCGCGGTCTGCGCGGCGTCGACGACGCCAAGTCTGGCAAGCCCGTCCAGGCTGGCGCCGATCTCCGCAAGGGCCTCGCTGCGCAGCCGGTGCCAGGCCTGCTCGTCGCGATCCCGCAGATCGATCAGCGAGATCCGATGGCCGGCATAGGCGAAGGCCGTCGCGATGCCGCGACCCATCCGGCCTGCGCCGACGGCGGCTATCCGGGGCTCAGTTCGCGGCTCGGTTGCCATCGATCAGCCTGCGCCGTAACGCCTCCCGGTCCATGGCCGCGAGTCCGAGAGACTCGAAGGTCCGTGGGCCGCGGCGCAGCTCGCGTCCGAGAAAGCCGCCGACAATCGCCAGAAGTCCATGTGCGATGGCCGCCTCGACCCCGGCAAAGCGCGCAGCAGACGCAAGAAAGGCCAGGCCGAGCTCGGTATCCTCGGTGACGTAGCGATGGGTGTATAAGTCGATTTTCTCGCGCCAGTCGCCTGACTTCACCAGCTTCTTGTGCGCATCGCCGTACATCCAGCGGTCGTTCTGGTAGTGGTCGGCAAGCGGATAGTGCGGGCCGCCATAGCCGAGTGCCTCCCGCACGGCGATCCGCTCCTGGTCGAGCCGGTCCGTCACGTCGCGCACCGCTCGCTGCGTGCCCTCATTGTGAATGTCCCAGCGCTCGAAATGCTGCAGCGGAGCCGCGTTCATCACCATCAGGGGCGGATGGATCACCGGTCCGGCGTTCATCAACGCCCCCGAGAGCGCGTCGCCGCAGGGATGCACGCTCGGATAGGCCCTGCGGATCATGTCGATCGCCCGGTTCTCGTGCCGCGCGGGATACACGCCGGTCGGCAAACGGACGGCACGGACCGTCACGTTCACCTCACGATCGCCATGCTTGCGGGCGAGGTAAGGAAGGGTTCCCGTCTCCGCCCAGGCGACATCCGCGGCACTGCCCTGCGCCTTGACCGCTTCAGCCATGACGTAGCTGCCGAACGTGCCGGGCGGCAGGAACACCACCTGGCCGTCGGTCAGGTGCGGTGCCATGGCCCGGGCGATATCGGCCTGCGCGATGGCCGGGGACGGCACCACGACCAGTTCGGCGCCGCGAAGCGCCTCGCCGATCACGCGGGTCGCCAGCGCGACCGGCACGTCGCGCTCGCCCTGCTCGTCCTTCAGGCGGATGGTTCCGGAATCGGCGACGGCGGCCAGCGCTGCCGCATCCCGCCGCCAGAGTCGCACATGGTGGCCGGCCTCGGAGAGGTCGGCAGCGGCGGCGTAGCAGCCGTGGCCTCCGCCGAGGATTGCAATTCGCATGGCTGGTCCGGGAAATGACGCGGAGGGAGGGGCGTGGGGCAAGCGGTCAGGAAGGTCGGCAGGGAACGGGCACGACGGCAGGTACGTTACTTTTCGACCATTTGTTTGTCAACGACCAGGGCGCAGACACGGTCGGCAACGGGTCGGCTGGCGAGACTCGACATCGGCGGCGTGCACGATACCGGTCAAGGTCGGGAAGGCGACGCGGGATCGGCCAGCGAGAGCCGATGGCGCTGCTCGACCTGGGTGATCCGGGGTCGATCGGGGGGGCGATCGGGGTTTGCCGCGGGAGCCGGGACGTTCCCTGGGAAGATGGTTGCGGGGGCAGGATTTGAACCTGCGACCTTCGGGTTATGAGCCCGACGAGCTGCCAGACTGCTCCACCCCGCAGGCGAAGTATAACGGCCGCCTTGCTGCGCCGCAAATCAGAGTCGCCCAGGAGCCTGTCGTGGTTGGGCAAGGGGCGC
>JACCRJ010000573.1 GCA_013813615.1 Lautropia sp.
TGGCTGTGCGGCGATGACGCAAGCAGATGACCGGGCACTGGTCGTCGAGATCGAGCAGACGCTGCCGATGCCGCTGGCCGGCGCCTTCCGCTGCGAAGCAGGCGAATTGCTGGCACTCGTCGGCCCATCGGGCGCCGGCAAGACCTCGATGCTGCGCGTCATCTGCGGGCTGATGCGGCCCACCAGCGGAAATGTGCGGGTGGGCGCGCAAACCTGGAGCGACACCGCCGCCGGCCTGTTCCTGCCGCCGCAGCGTCGCCACGTTGGCTTGGTTTTCCAGAACTACGCGCTGATGCCACACCTGGACGCCGTGCACAACGTGGCGTTGGCCCTGTTGCACCTGCCGCGGCGGGAACGTCCGGATCGCGCCCGGCAGTGGCTCGACCATGTGCAACTGACGGCGCAGCAGCAGACGCGCCGCCCGGCTGACTTGTCCGGTGGACAGCAGCAGCGTGTGGCAGTGGCCCGGGCGCTCGCCCGCGAACCCCGGCTGCTGCTGCTGGACGAGCCCTTCTCGGCCGTCGACCAGATGAGCCGCCGCGGCCTGTACCGCCTGCTGGCAGATCTGCGGCGCGAGCTGGCCATTCCCATTGTGCTGGTCACGCACGACCTTCAGGAGGCGCGCCTGCTGGCTGATCGGCTGGTGGTGATGGACGCTGGCCGTGTGCTGCAGCAGGGAACGCCCGACGCCATCCACCGCGCACCACGCAACGCGCGCGTGGCCGACCTGGTGGGTATCCAGAACCGCTTGCGCGGGCAATGGATCGGCCCGGCGCCCGAGGCCGGATACGGCTTGCTTCGCTGGCTGAGCGAGGGCCCCGACTCCAGCACGCTGCCAGTGCTGACCGTTCGCGACAAGGGCAAGCTGCCGCCCGGGCAGGAGGTGACCTGGGTAATTCCGGGCGACGGCATCACGCTGCGGGACCTGACGGGCGAGGGGCAATGCGGCCCCGGCGAGAAGGCGGCGCGGGTCAGCGACGTCCGTTTTCTGGGTGAGATCACGCTCGCGACGCTGGCGATCGAGGCGCTGCCTGGCGTGGAACTGCGCCTGACGTTGGCCGGGCCGCAACGGCGCGACCTGAAGGTCGGTACCCGCCTCGGCGCACGGCTTGATCTCGACCTCGTGCATGTGATGCCGCTGCGCCACTGAAGCCCGCTCAGACAATCAAGGTCATGTACAGCACAGCAAACCATCGATATAGGCCTGACCAACAACGCCAGCCATGCGTCCCTCCGTGCGGTTGCAGATGGCGATGATGGATGTCCGGGTAGTGCGGGTGCTTGTGCGTCAGCGTGGCGGTTCGTGCGGGTGCGAATGCGGCTCCTCGCCGTTCCATGAACCACTCCGGCATCACCGAAGCTGCTGACGCTCGCCTCGGTGCTGACCGGGCGTATGCAGGGCGGCCTGGCGCAGGTCTCCATCGCGCTGTCGACGTTGATGAGCGGCGTCACCGGCTCGTGCATCGCGCGCGGGTCGACGATGGCGTGAACACCCTCCTACGCAAGCCCCGCTTTCAGGAACGGAATTTTTTGTTTAATGCGCGGCGAGTAAGGTTCAGTAAGCTGCCTTCAACATTCCGCGGTCGGCGCCAGCCCTTCGCCGGTGTACGGTACGATATTGACACACCGGCCAAAAGGGGGTTCACATGCTTCGGATCGCCATCACTTCCATTTTCGCGCTCGTCGTTGCGGCGGCCCTGGCCGCCCCGGGTGCCGTCCTGGCGGCCGCAGCCGCGCCGCTGCATCTTCAGGATCGCGCGTTCATGACCTACGCGATCGAGCAGGACCTCGCCCAGGTTGCGTTCGGGGAACTGGCGCTCGAAAAAGCGACCGACCCCGAGGTGAAGCGGTTCGCCGCGAGCACTATCGACTACCACCGCGGATCGGCGGAGCGGCTGCGGGCCGCTGCCATTCGCCTCGACGTGAAACCGCCGACAACGCTGAACCCGGTCGCGCAGCGTACAGAGGTGACGCTGAAGAGCCTCTCCGGAGTCGCGTTCGATCAGGCGTTCCTGACGAGTGCGGTCATCGCGAACCTGAACGGAATGTACAGCGCGCGGCGCGAGATGGCGCATGGGTTCGACACGGGACTACGGGCCGAGGGCGCGCGACAGGCCAGGGAGCTGCGCGCGAACCGCCGCGTCGCCGACCGGATCGGGCGCCGGCTCGGGGCGCCGGTGCCCGCTGGCGGCGTCACCGCGGAGGACCGCAACTTCCTCCTCTACGCCATGCACATCGACATGGCCCAGCGTGGGTTCGCCGAGATCGCCGCGGAGCGCGCGACGGACCCGCGGGTGCGTGCGCTGGCGCGCGACCTGGTCAAATACCACACCAGCTCCTACGACCGGCTGGCGCAGCTCGCGACCGTCAAGGGTGTGGAGCCGCTGCGCGAGGTCAGCGCCATCACCAGCGGCACGCGGGAGCGCTTGCGGGGCATGAACAACGGTCCGCTGCTCGACTGGACCTTCCTGAACGCGCACGCCTTCACCAGCTACGGTGCGCACTACCGCTACGAGCGCGAATCGATTGCCGGCGGTGACGCGCAAGTGAAGGCGATCGCCGGCGAGGAGGCGCGGGATGCCCGGCGCCAGCACTGGCGCGCCTTGCGCATCATGGCGGATTGGCGTTCGAACCCGCGCGCCTCCTGATGTTCGACCTGCTGATCCCTGTCGCGGCGCTGCCCGCTCAGGGAGCGCGCGAATCCTGCGAGCGCGCGGCTGCCGGGACCGGCCCGGCCTTGGGCACGGAGCCAGCGTGAAGCCGCGGTCCCCGGCACACCTTCGGTAGGGTAGTCGTCATCCTTTCGCTTTCGAATCACCAGGTCAGTGCGCCGAAGCATCGAATGCCAGGAGCCGGGGCCGGCGCCTTCGATAATCGGCGCCACCAGTAATTTGAAAGGGTTCCACCACAGCGGGTCCGTGTAGGTCCGGATGCGCTCCGCGGATCTTCCCTCTTCCTGGGAGGGGAGGTGAAGCTCGGTCTTCCCTGCCGCCTGAATCACCCGAAGGCTGCGGTTCACCGCGTCCTCCTCTTTCTCGTCGAAGCGATGGGAGAGCGTGATGTTGTAGTAGGAAGCCGGGATGCGAACTATAGACCTGCCAATGTCCTCTGCGAGCACAAATGGAAAAGACAAGGCCGCAAGCACAGGATGGCGGTCCCCGCGGCGGATCACGAACAGATGGTCAGCATAGTTTCCAAAGAGCCGGAGTCCCAGGAAATAAACAGAGGATACTTGCCTGCCGCCAGCATGGCGTCCTTGTAC
>JACCRJ010000581.1 GCA_013813615.1 Lautropia sp.
TTTCAGCGTCGGCCGCGTCGTCGGCGACCACTGCCGGCCATCACGCGCGTGGCGATGAAGTCGCGGTCCTCGTGGGGCAGTTCGCCCCCTTCCACCGCGCCCACCTGCAGGTACTGCGGGCGGCACTCTCGTCGTACCGGCTTAACGTGGTCGTGCTGGGGTCGGCCTTCCAGGCGCCCAGCCCGAAGAATCCGTTCACCTGGCAGCAGCGCGCCGACATGATCGGCCTCTGCCTGACGGAAGAGGAGAAGCTCCGGGTCAGGTTCCTCCCGGCTCGAGACCACCACCTGGACGAGCGCTGGGGGGAGGAGGTGAGCCGCGGTGTCCTGGAACTGGCCGGTGGCGTCAGCCACAGGCAGATCACCGTCGTGAACCCGGAGCCGAGGATGGGCACCGGCGCAAACTCATTCGACTGGCCGAAGATCTTCCCGCGCTGGGGGCATGCGCCGCTGCCTGCGCAGTCGCGCGACGAGGCGGCGCTGGATACGGCGGCGATTCGCAAAGTGCTCTTCTCGGTAGAGCATGAAGCGAAGGAAGCAGCGCTGGCGTACCTGAAGGAAACCGTGCCGGATGAAGTCCGCCGCTACCTGTCTGCGTGGTGGGAATCGCCGCTGCGCGCCAGGCTGGCCGACGAGGCCGAATGGGTCAGGCAGTACCGCAAGAAATGGCCGGCGGAGCAGGCAATGACCACGGACGCGGTCGTGACATGCAGCAACCATGTGCTGCTGATCGAACGCGGCGACGGTGCCGGCGCCGGACTGTTCGCCTTGCCCGGCGGCTTCCTGGAGAAGGACGAGCGCTTCTATGACAGCGCCAGGCGCGAGTTGCGCGAGGAAACCGGACTAGGCTACATCGGCGACGGCCTGGACATCGCGTTCGTGCGCGCGGAGGTGTTCGATCGCGCCGACCGCAGCCTTCGCGCGCGAATCGTGACTGTCGCGCACCTGTTCGAACTCAAGGTGACGTCGCTGCCCGACGTGCAGGGGCGCGACGATGCGCGCCACGCACTCTGGGTGCCGATAGCCGAACTGCCGGCGCTGGAAGAGCGGTTCTTCGAGGACCATTTCCAGATCGTCGACTACTTTCTTGGCCTGACGCGCCCGACGGACAGTGGCCCCGGCAAACGCTGATCATCCAGGCCGCTTGGGCATCGGGCGGCGTTTGCGCCGGCCAGCGTCCACCGACCTGCAGAGGCTCCGGCCCGCGTCTGCTCCGGGCAGACGGGATCAGCGGAACAGCTTGTTGGCGATCTCGGCGATGTGCTTGCCCTGGAACCTCGCCCCGGCAAGCTCGTTCTCCGATGGCTTGCGCGAGCCGTCGCCGCCGGCGATGGTGGTGGCACCGTAAGGGCTGCCGCCGGTGATCTCGTCGAGCGTCATCTGCCCGGCGAAGCTGTACGGCAGGACCGTGACATGCAGAAGTGCATCAGATTGGTCAGGATCGAGAACAGCGTCGTCTCCTGGCCGCCAGGGTGGCCGTCGAGGTGAAGGCGCCGCCGACCTTGCCGATCAACGCGCCGCGGGCCCAGAGGCCGCCCGCCTGGAGTGCTCCGGATCGTGATCAAGTGGGCCGGTGCGGGACCGGTGGGACGATGATTTACATCATGGGGTCCCTGAATCGATCTATCGAGGGGCTGGAACGAGTTTCACCTTTCCCCTGATAGAACAATCACTGCGGTTCGGCCTCCGTCACACCAAGCGCAATGCCAGCAGTTCTGGAGCGGAGGGCTCGCCCGCGAGGCCGACCTCGCCGGTGATGACAAGCCGCTGCAGCGCCTCGATGTCCGGGGACAGGCTGCGGTCGCGCATCATCGCGGCAGAGGTGTCCCTCACCAGGCGCAGCACACCTTCCAGCGCGACAGAGCTCTGGAGCGGGCGCAGGAACTCGACGCCTTGCGCCGCGGACAACAGCTCGATGGCGACGATGTAGGCGGTGTTGCTCAGCATGGGCTGCAGCCGACGAGCGGCGAAGGTGGCCATGCTGACGTGGTCCTCCTGATTGGCGGAGGTCGGCAGACTGTCCACGCTGGCCGGGTGCGCCAGGGACTTGTTCTCCGACGCCAGGGCGGCAGCCGTCACGTGTACGATCATGAAACCAGAGTTGAGTCCGGGCTCCGGCGTGAGGAACGGGGGCAGCCGGGATATGGCCGCGTCGACCAGCATGGCGATGCGCCGCTCCGCGATGGCGCCGATCTCGGCGATGGCCACGGCGAGCGCGTCCGAGGCAAGGGCGACAGGCTCCGCATGGAAGTTGCCGCCGGACACCATCACGCCACCACCGCCACTGCCACCGTCCCCGCTGTCGCCGCCGTCGAGGAAGACGAGCGGGTTGTCGGTGACCGCATTGGCCTCGATCACCAGCACCTGGGCGGTATGACGCATCTGGTCCAGGCAGGCACCCATCACCTGAGGCTGGCAGCGCAGGCAGTAAGGGTCCTGCACCCGGTCGTCGCCAGTCAGGTGTGACCGCCGGATTTCGCTGCCGGCGAGCAACGCGCGATAGGCAGCGGCCGCCGCGATCTGACCGGGCTGGCCGCGCACGGCGTGAATCCGCGGATCGAACGGGCCGTCACTGCCGCGTGCCGCATCCAGCGTCAGCGCGCCGGCTATCACGGCAGCCTCGAACACCCGCTCTGCAGCGAACAGAGCGTCGAGCGCCAGCGCCGTGGAAACCTGAGTGCCGTTGATCAGCGCCAGGCCCTCCTTCGCCGACAGCTCGATCGGTTTCAATCCCGCGGTCGCAAGGGCCGCCGCGGTGGGCTGACGCTCACCGCGGACGATCACTTCGCCTTCGCCGATCAGCGGAAGACTCAGGTGAGCCAGCGGAGCGAGGTCGCCTGAAGCGCCCACCGAGCCCTGCGCCGGCACCAGCGGCAGGATATCTGCGTTATGCAGCGCCAGGAGCGCATCGATAACTTCCTCGCGCACGCCGGAATAGCCGCGCGCCAGGCTGGCGGCCTTCAGGAGCAGCATCAGGCGTACGACGCCCGCCGGCAGGGGGGTGCCCACGCCCGCGGCGTGCGAGCGCAAGAGGTTGAGCTGCAAGGCAGCCAGATGGGCCGGCGCGATGCGACGGGTGGCAAGTTTGCCGAAGCCGGTGTTCACGCCGTAGACGGCGGCATCGTTGTCGGTGGCACGGCGCACGAAAGCTGCGCTGGCTTGAATTCCGGCGCGGCAGGCGGGGTCAAGTTCCGCCAAGACACCTTCG
>JACCRJ010000582.1 GCA_013813615.1 Lautropia sp.
ATACTGTCGGGCTCCACAGATTGCGCACGTACCGGGTTGCGTGCGCGGCACTACAGATTGCGCATGCACCGGGGTGCGTGCGCGGCACACAAAGGTCTTGAATCCATGCCATTGGTCCGCCTCAAGGAAAACGAGCCGTTCGACGTAGCGCTCAGGCGTTTCAAGCGAACCATTGAGAAGACAGGACTATTGACGGAGCTGCGTGCGCGCGAGTTCTACGAGAAGCCGACGGCCGAGCGCAAACGCAAGAAGGCGGCGGCTGTGAAGCGTCATTACAAACGCCTGCGCAGCCAGATGCTGCCCAAGAAGAAATACTGAGAGGCATCTCGACGGCTTGCCCAACCCCGACAGGGCTAGCAGTCAGCGTAGATCGAACAGCCAGCGCTAAGACTGGGACAGCCAGCGGTAGGATGTAGGCAGTACGGCGCCGATGGCAACGCTCGCCTGGGCCCGACTATCATCCGACCGGAGAGCGTCATGAGGCTGAAGGAGCGGATCACCGAAGACATGAAGACCGCGATGCGGGCCAGGGACAGCGCGCGCCTCTCCACCATCAGGCTGCTGCTGGCCGCGATCAAGCAGAAGGAAGTGGACGAACGGATCGCGGTGGATGACGCGCAGGCGCTGGCTATCATCGAGAAGCTGATCAAGCAGCGGCGCGACTCGATCGAACAGTTCCAGCGTGCCAACCGACAGGACCTCGTCGACCAGGAGACCTTCGAACTGTCGGTTCTGGCCAGCTATCAGCCGGAACAGGCCGATGCCGGGGAACTCGCGGCAGCCGTCGCGCAAGCCATCGACTTCGTCCAGGCCAGCGGTGCAGCCGGCCCCGCCGCCATGGGCAAGGTGATGGCGGTGCTCAAGTCGAAACTGGCCGGGCGGGCCGACATGTCGTCGATCTCGGCGCTGGTGAAGGCCGGGCTGTCGGCCCGGGGCGCGAAGTAGGCGGAGCGACCGGATCGGGGCGACCAGCAGGCGATGATTCCCCAGTCTTTCATCCAGGATCTACTCGCCAGGGTCGACATCGTCGACATCGTAGGGCGCACGGTCAAGCTGAAGAAAGCCGGCACCAACCTGCAGGGCCTCTGCCCTTTCCACAACGAGAAGTCACCGTCCTTCACGGTCTCGCCGACCAAGCAGTTCTATCACTGCTTCGGCTGCGGGGCCCATGGAACGGCCGTCGGTTTCCTTATGGAGCACCACGGGCTCGGCTATGTCGAAGCCATCCAGGAACTTGCTTCCGGCCTCGGCCTGGCCGTGCCCCAGGAGGCCGGCGAGGCAGCGCGGTCCGGCGGCCAGGCGGCAAGCCAGGTAGCCCCGAGCCTGTTGCAGGTCCTGCAGACGTCTGCCGACTACTACAAGCAGCGCCTGCGCGAGACGCCCCGGGCGATCGAGTACCTCAAGTCGCGCGAGCTGACCGGCACCATTGCTGCTCGATTCGGTATCGGCTACGCCCCGGCAGGCTGGCGCAGCCTGGAGTCGGCCGTCGGCGACTACTCGGACGAGGCCATGGTGTCTGCCGGCCTCGTCATCAGCGGCGAGGACGGCAAACGCTATGACCGCTTCCGGGACCGGATCATGTTCCCGATCCGCAATAGCCGCGGGCAGGTGATCGGTTTCGGCGGCCGGGTCCTGGACACGGGCGAGCCGAAATACCTGAATTCGCCGGAAGGCCCGCTCTTCTCGAAGGGGCGTGAGCTCTACGGGCTGTACGAGGCACGGGAGGCAATCCGCAACCGGGATCTGGTGCTGGTGGTGGAAGGCTACATGGACGTGGTGGTGCTTCACCAGCACGGCGTCGACTATGCGGTGGCGACGCTGGGCACGGCGACCACCGCCGCCCACCTCACCAAGCTGCTGCGCCAGGCGTCGCGGATCGTCTTCGCGTTCGACGGCGACAGCGCCGGACAGCGCGCCGCCTGGCGGGCGCTCGAGAATTCGTTGCCGATGCTGTCAGACACCAAACGGCTCGACTTCCTGTTCCTGCCCCCCGCGCACGATCCGGACAGCTACATTCGCGAGCGCGGGTTGGCGGAGTTCGAAGCGCTGGTATCCGGGGC
>JACCRJ010000588.1 GCA_013813615.1 Lautropia sp.
GCTGACCACCGAGGGCGTGTTCGGCGTCGCCCTGGGGGTATCGGTCTCCACCATCTTCGTCTATGTCCTCTTCGGCTCGCTGCTGGACCTCGCCGGCGGCGGCAACTACATGATGCAGGTGTCGTTCGCGGCGCTCGGGCACCTGCGCGGCGGCCCGGCCAAGGTGGCGGTGGTGTCGTCGGCGCTGAATGGCGTCGTCTCGGGTTCCTCCGTCGCCAACGTCGTCTCCGGCGGCATCTTCACCATCCCGTTGATGAAACGCGCAGGATACGGCGGCATCAAGGCCGGCGCCATCGAGACCATGGCATCGGTGAACGGGCAGATCATGCCGCCGGTGATGGGCGCGGCCGCCTTTCTCATGACCGAGTACGTCGGCATCCCGTATTCCGAGGTGGTCAAGCACGCCATCCTGCCGGCCGTACTGTCATACATCGGCCTGTTCTACATCGTGCACCTTGAAGCGCTCAAGCTCGGCATCAAGCCGATGAGCGCCGCCCAGCCGAGGCCTCTGGCGGAGAAGATGAAAGCCATCGGGCTCGGCGCTTCCGGCAGCATCGTCGTCATGTGCCTGGTCTACTACGCCATCCTCGGCTCGCGCGCAGTCCTCGGCGACAGCGCCGGCTGGGCGATCGCGCTGATCATGGCCACGCTCTACCTGCTGTCCACCTGGCAGGCCGCCAAGGCGCCCGACCTGCCGCTGGACATCGACATCCGCAACCCGGTGCGGCCGCAGACCTGGCCGACGGTTCGCGCCGGGCTGCACTTCCTGATCCCCATCGGCGTGCTGATCTGGATGCTGATGATCGAGGAGACCTCGCCGTCGCTGGCCGCCTTCTGGGCCTGCGTGACCCTGCTGTTCCTGATGCTCACCCAGCATGTCCTGATCAGCGTCTTCCGTGGACAGCCCGGCGAGACGGTTTCCGGTCTGGCGCGGGGCGCACGCGACGCTTTCAACGGTCTCGACACCGGCGCCCGCAACATGGTCAGCATCGCCGTCGCCACCGCCACCGCAGGCATCATCGTCGGCACGATCACCCTCACCGGCCTCGGCTTCCGCATGACGGACCTGGTGGAATTGATCAGTGGCGGCAGCGTCCTGCTGATGCTGCTGTTCACCGCCTTCGTCTGCCTGGTGCTGGGCCTGGGGGTGCCGACCACCGCCAACTACATCCTGGTGGCGAGCCTGATGGCGCCGGTGGTCGTGGAACTGGGCGCGCAGAGCGGGCTGATCATTCCGCTGATCGCCGTGCACCTGTTCGTCTTCTACTACGGGATCATGGGAGACATCACCCCGCCGGTGGGGCTGGCCACGTTCGCGGCCGCCGCCATTTCGGGAGAGGATCCGATCAAGACCGGCATCCAGGGCAGCACCTACGCGCTGCGCACGGTGATCCTGCCGTTTCTCTGGATCTTCAACCCGCAGCTTCTGCTGATCGGCATCGATAGCTGGGTCTCCGGCATCATCGTCGTCACGGCATCGATCATCGCGATGCTGGTCTTCGCCGCCGTCACGATGAGCTGGTTCCGAACCCGCTCGCGCTGGTGGGAGAACCTGATCCTGCTCGCGGCGGTCTTCGTCCTATTCCGTCCCAACGCGCTGATGGACCTGGTGGCGGATCCGTACCAGACCGTGCCGGTGACGGAATGGTCGAAAGTGGTCAGCGCGACGCCGGCGGACGGGCGGCTGATGGTCGACATCGCCGGTACGACCATCGAGGGCGAGGACCGGAGCAAGTCGCTCGCATTGCGGCTCGGACCTCCGGGGGAGCCCCGCAAGCGGCTCGCCGACGCCGGCCTCATGCTGGTACCGCTGGGAGACAAGCTGCAGATCGCCAGCGTCAGGTTCGGCTCGCCCGCGCAGAAGGCGGGTTTCGAGCAGGGCTGGAACGTGCAGAACCTGATCTTGCCGGCGGACCGTCCGGATCCCCACTGGTTCTTCCTGCCGGCCCTGCTGGCAATCGGTCTGATCTGGTGGGGCCAGGGACGACGCGAACGCCGCGCCGCACCTCTTGCC
>JACCRJ010000602.1 GCA_013813615.1 Lautropia sp.
GTGCCGGGGCGACGCCGAGGAACTCGACGCCGGCCCGCAGGTTTTCAGTGACACTCATGTTTCGGAACACGTTTCGCTCCTGCGGCACATAGGCTAGGCGAGCCCGTGCACGGGCGGGCGCGTCGAGGCCAGTCACATCCTGATCGCCGAGCAGGATGCGGCCGGTTCGCGCCGGCAGCAGTCCTGCGACGGTCTTCATGAGCGTGGACTTGCCGGAGCCGTTCGGCCCGACCACACAGAGGATGCCGCCGGTCGGCACCTCGATCGTTACCGCATGGATGATGTCGCGTCCTGCGTAGCCCGCGCACAGCGCCTGGATCGAGAGCTGTGGCCTCATCAGGCGCCACCCAGGTAGGCGTCGATGACGCGACGGTCGCCACTGATCTCTGCAAACGAACCATGGGTCAGGACCGAACCCTCCGCCAGTACATATACCGGATCGCCGATGGCCGCCACCATGTCCATGTTGTGCTCGACGATGACGATGGTCAGTCCTTCGTCCCGCAGGACGCGGATGAAGCCGATAAGTTCCTTCACCAGCGTCGGATTGACCCCGGCCGCCGGCTCGTCGAGCAGCAGCAGCTTCGGCCGGGTCATCAGGGCCCGGGCCAGCTCCAGCAGCTTCTTCTGGCCGCCGGACAATACCCTTGCCGGCATGTCCGCCAGCGACCACAGGCCGACCCGCTCCAGGAGTGATCTGACCTCGAGCAGCGCTAGCGACTCCTCTCGCCGGATCGTCGCGACTCCCAGCAAGGCGGGAAGCAATCGCTCGCCGGTCTGATCCTGCCGTGCCAGCAGCAGGTTTTCTGCCACCGTGAGTTCCCCGAGTTCACGCGAGATCTGAAAGGTCCTGGTCATGCCCCGGGCCGCTCTAAGGTGCATCGGCATCGCGGTGACGTCGCTGCCGTCGAGCATGATCCGTCCCGAGTCGGGCGGGTGCAGGCCGCAGAGCACGTTGAAGAGCGTCGTCTTGCCGGCCCCGTTGGGGCCGACGATCGCGGTGACCGATCCCCTGGGCACCTCGACCGTCGCGTCCTTGAGCGCCTGCACGCCGCCGAAGCGCTTGTCGAGGCCGATACCTTGCAGCATGTCGCTTCGGCTCAGGAGACGATGGAGATGACCTGATTGCGACCGTTTCTGATCTGGTACTGGGTAAACTCCCGGTTCACCAGGTCGCCGCTTGCGCTGAACTCCACGCTCGAACCGGCGCCCGTGTAATTCAATGGCTTGCCGGCCCGGATCAGGCGCAGCCCATCCACCGGATCGTCGACCTCGTCGCCCGGACCATGGGCAATTGCCGGGAAGTGCTTGAGCAGTTCCGGCGCGCTGGTGGATTTCGATTTTTCGATTGCCATGGCGAGCATGGCGAACTGGTCATAGGTATTGCAGGCGAACAGGAAGACGCGATCGTCCGTCTCGTTCATCATGCGCGCGAACTTGCGGTAGGCGGTGCTGCCGGCAGGCGGGGTCGGTTGCAGATGGGTGATGCCTTCAGCAACTTTCGCGCCGACATTCTGCACGAACTTGCCTTCGCTGTCGGCGGCGATCGACAGCGTGAAGATTCGGGAAGTGAAGCCGCTGCGGAACACCTCCTTGGCGATCGCCGTGAAATCCGGCAGCAGCGCCGGCATGAAGACGCCATCGGTGTTCTTGCTGAAGATCTGCTCGACTTCGCTGCGGTAGGAGGGCTGGCCGGGATTGTAGAAGACCTTTTCGACGACCTCGCCCCCGCCCTTTCGGATGGCTTCCGAGAAGGGTTCGATCATGCCGACCGTGAACGGGTTCTGCAGCCCCAGGATGCAGACCCGCTTGAGGTCGCTCTTGAGCATGGCGCGACCGATCACACCTCCCCAGTCCTTGCCCTTCGCCTGGAAGCGCCATATCAGGCCCTTCGTGTCGCCCTCCGTGATGGCGTCGGCCGACCCGGATACCAGCATGCCCATCTGCCGCTCCAGCACGATCGGCTTCAATGCCATGGCGACCGAACTGTTCCAGACACCGGTGAGGATCGATACCTTCTCCACGTCCAGCAGCTTGCGGGCAGCGGCGACCCCGGCAGTTGCGCTGCTTTCGGTATCCTCGACCAGGACTTCGAGCGGGCGTCCACCCAGCAGGCCGCCGGCTTCCTTGTTGATGCGCTCTGCCGCCAGTCTGCCGGCCTTGGCCATCTCTGGTCCGTAGGCTGCGGCCGCGCCGGTCAGGGGCACCAGCAGGCCGATCCTGATCGGTCCGGACTCCTGCGCCAGCACGTCGGCCGAACGGGCGAACATCGGCAATGATCCGGCCAGGGCGAGGGTGCGAAGGGTAGTACGGCGCGATTGGCGCATGGTGAGTTCCTTTCGGTGTTGGAAGACGATCAGACGGGCGGGGTGGCGTATTCGCTGTCGATCTGCAGAGCGTCATTGACCCGGTTGTAGAAGCCGCAAAGCGCAATGCGGATGGTCAGCTCGACGATCTGCGCCTCGCTGAAATGCGCCCGCAGTCGTTCGAACATCGCGTCGCGGATGCGTTGCGGGGAATTGCTGACGGCTATCGAATACTCGATCACCAGCTTGTCGATGTCGTCGAATTCGGTTACTTCGGCGAAGTTCAGCACATTGTCCGCGGCGGCTTCCGAGACACCTTCGGCCGAGAGCAGCGGCTTGTGGTGGCCCACGCAGTACTCGCATTCATTCAACTTCGAGACGGCGACAATCGCGAGTTCGACATAGCGGTAGGGGATGTTCTTCTGCTCGCGCAACTCTAGTAGCATTCCCATCTGGTGGACCACGGCCGATGGCACATGTGCGAATACCGCTGCCTGGTTACGGAACGGGCCATATCCGAAAGCGTATTTCTCGAACACCGCGCGCGCGTGCGGTTGCAGCGTTTGCGGGTCGACATCACTGACTCTTGCCATGGGGTTCTCCTTCAAGGCTGCGGAAAGATCGTCGGCGGGCGGCGCGCCCTGGTTAAACGCCACCCGGTCGGTTTTTATGCAGAGAGCCTCCTGGTGCGATGATGGATCTGCGGCTCGTCAGGATTTTCGTGGCGGTCGTGAAGCACGGCAGCATGACGCTGGCGGCTCGCGAACTCGGCCTGACCCAGTCGGCGGTTTCCCAGGCGGTTCGCCAGCTCGAGGACGCGCTCGGCACGGTGCTGATCGACCGGCAGCGACGCCCGGTGGGACCGACGGCTGCCGGCTCGCTGTTGAGCGCGCGCGGCGCCGTGCTGGTCGAGGACGCCTGATTCACCCGTCGCAGCATCTCGTCATCCGACGAGTCGGCCTTCGCCACGAAGTGATGCAGCGCCTGGTGCTTCGCGCTCGATCTCATCGGCTCCAGCCGTGCCGCCATCGGCTCCACGCTCTGTCTGGCCAGCGGCTGCATCAGCCCCCGTGCAGTAGCCGCGTAATCCCGCATGACGATCCGCGGGGCGCAGCCCCTGCGACAGATGCTCCAGATACTCGTCGAACCGTTGTGCCGTTCCCATCGCAAGTCACCCTCCACATCAGGTTCGGCGTATAGTCTTCATGAATTTATTGACACAGTAAGACTACAGGCGGCTCGCCGCTTCCAGTAGGTGCTCGATATCCGCCCCCAATTCCTCCGGCGCCGTCTGGGGCGCATAGCGCCTGAAGACCCGGCCGTCGCGGCCCACCAGGAACTTGGTGAAATTCCATTTGATGGATTCGCTGCCGAGCAGGCCGGGCGCGGCAGCCTTCAGGTGCTTGAACAGCGGGTGCACGTCGGCACCGTTGACCGCCACCTTCTCGAACAGCGGGAACCGGACGTCGAAGCTGGTCTCGCAGAACTGCGCGATGTCCTGGCTGCTGCCGGGCTCCTGCTCGCCGAACTGGTTGCACGGAAACCCCATCACCACCAGCCCGCGGTCCTGGTACCTCTCATGCAGCTTCTGCAGGCTGGCGTATTGCGGCGTGAAGCCGCACCTGCTGGCGGTGTTGACGATCAGCAGGACCTTCCCCCGGTACTGCGCAAGCAGCGCGGGCACGCCGGCCAGCGTCGTGGCGGAGAAATCGAAAACGCTCGTCATCGCATCTCCACCCTCGGATATTCCTGGTGACGGGACGGCAGCACGATCCGCGTCATGCTCCTTTTGGAGCGAGCCGGACCGAACATGCCCGGACCGGTTGGATTGGGGCAGTTTAATCTCTTGCCGCGTTGGCGAGGCCGCACGCGGTAGACTGGTGGCTCGCCCGCTTGCTGATCCCTCGACCGCGCCACTCGTGGAGCCGAACATGTCCGGAATGCCTGCAGGATTGCCTGTCGCTGCGACGTCCGTCGATCCGACACTGCTGCCTGCCACCGTCGAGATCCTGCGCCGCCTGGTAGGCTTCGACACCACCAGCTCGCGCAGCAACCGGGAACTGATCGACTGGGTCGCCGGTCGCCTCGACGACCTTGGCATCGACTCCTTCGTGCAGCATGGCGACGAGCCGGGCAAGGCGAACCTGTTCGCGACCATCGGCCCGCAGGACCGGCCGGGGGTGATGTTGTCAGGCCATTCGGACGTCGTGCCGGTGGCCGGCGAAGTCTGGGAGAGCGATCCTTTCACCCTGCAGGATCGCAACGGCAGGCTGCATGGCCGTGGCTCCGCCGACATGAAGGCTTACATCGCCTGCTGCCTTGCCATGACGCCCACCTTTTACAAAGCCGGCCTGCGAACGCCGGTGCATCTCGCGCTTTCCTACAACGAGGAAAGCAACATGCACGGCATGGGCATGCTGGCGGCGCACCTGGCCAGCGCGCCGGTGAAGCCTGCGGTCGCAATCATCGGCGAGCCGACACTGATGCAGGTGGTGGTGGCCAACAAGGGTTCCGCCGTCTACCGCATCAAGGTCGTGGGCAAGCCGGTGCATTCGTCGTTTCGCCACCTGGGCGTGTCGGCGGTGGAGGTTGCCGCGGAGATCATCGTCTTCATCAACGCCCTTCAGAAGAGACTGCTCGGGGCGGAGCGTCACGACGGTTTCGAGTTTCCGCATACCAGTTTGCACGTCGGCAGGATCGAAGGCGGGACCGCGCACAACATCACCGCGAAGGAATGCGAACTGCTGTTCGAGATTCGCACGCTGCCCGGCACCGATACCGGCGCCATCGTGGAAGAGGTTCGCCGCTACTGCCATCAGACGCTGCTGCCGCCGATCAGGGCGATTTCGCCGGATTGCGACATCGAGCTGGAGGTGGTGCTCGACACGCCGGCACTGGACGAGCGGCGCAATCGCCACCTCGCTCAGGCAGTGATGCCGCTGTGCGATTGCCTGGCGCCGCGGCGAGTGAGCTTCGGCACCGAGGGCGGCATCCTGCAAGCGGCTGGTGTCCCGACCGTCATCTGCGGTCCGGGGG
>JACCRJ010000604.1 GCA_013813615.1 Lautropia sp.
ATGCGGTGGTGACGGCCTTCGGCGGCCACGGCGGGCTGGTCGAGCAGGCGGCCGAGATGACCGAAGCCGTAACGAAGGCGCAGTCTTCGGGACTTCCCGCCTGCCTCAACGTGATGATCGAAGGCCTGCCGGCACCCGTCATCAGGCGCTGAGCGGCGCGGCGACCCGTCAAACGCTGCGCCAGATCAGCGAGCTGCTGCTCACCAGCAGCAGGGACCAGATGATGCGTACCACCTGTTTCGCCGGCAGGCGGTCGTGCAGGCGGTTGCCGGCGAACAGCCCGAGCAGCATGCAGGGCAGCATCAGCCCGGTCAGCAGGAGCAGCTGGCGCTGCGCGAACACGCCGGCCGCGACCAGCGCGCCGAACCGCGCCAGCGCACTGATGAAGATCAGCGTACTGATCGTCGCCCGCAGCACCCGCTTGTCGCCGATACGCCGGGCCAGGTAGATGGTGTAGATCGGCCCGCCGGTGCCGAACAGCGCACTGAAGACGCCGCCGATGGTCCCCAGCGGCATCGACCAGAAGGCGTCGATCGCCGCCGTCGGCGGACGGCCCCAGAGACTCCAGGCGGCATAGCAGAGGACAGCCACGCCGAGCGTCAAGAGGAGGATGCGCTCCGGAGCGCTGACCAACAGGGTCACGCCCAGCACGATGCCGACCAGCATGAACGGCAGCAGCCTCAGCAGCTCGCGCCGGTTGATGGCCTGGAAGTTGCGCCCGCCGAGCAGCAGGCCGGCACAGAGATCGAAGACGACCATCATCGGCACCACCGTCGTCAGCGGGAGCAGGTGGACCAGCAGCGGCACCGAGGTGATCGACGCGCCGAACCCGGTCGTGCCGACCACGACGTAAGCCAGGACGACGATCAGGCCGATCAGCGCGAGGCTGCCGTAACCCAGCTCCATCGGGTCCGCCGGTTCAGGCGGCGGCGAGCGCCTGGAGCTGGCCGAGCAGCTCCGGCGAGACCTCGATGCCCTGCCCCAGCGCTTTGGACCTAGCCTGCACGCGCCGCTCGCCCGGCAGCCTCACCGTGTCGTCCAGCAGCATCGTCTGCACCAGCAGCTCGATGCGCTGATGGAAGGTTTCGTCGCCGGCGAGGGCGCCGGGATCGATCACGACGAACGCCTGGCCGACGCGCGGCCGGTTGCCCGTCTCCGACAGGAAGGAATCCGCCTCGAACCCGAAGGAGGCACCGGTGAGCGCGCAGCACAGGAGCTCCACCACCAGGGCCAGCATCGCACCCTTCACGCCACCGGCCGGCAGCATCATGCCGTCGAGTGCTGCCTTGGCGTCGGTGGTCGGCTTGCCCTCCCGGTCCACCGCCCAGCCCAGGGGTATCGGCTTGCCTTCCCTGGCCGCGACCATCAGCTTGCCGCGGGCGACCTCGGACAGGGAGAGGTCGATGATCAGCGGCGGCGCGTCGCGCCGCGGGAACATCGCCGCAATCGGATTGGTGCCGAAAACCGGCCGGCGGCCGCCCCACGCGGGCATCGCCGCGGGGGAATTGCCGAAGGCAAGCCCGACCATCCCAGCCAGCGCGACCGGTTCGAGATGCCAGGCGGCGACACCGAAGTGATGGCTTCTCGTGACGCCGGCGAAAGCCGCACCACAGGTGCGGGCGCGGCTGATCGCTTCCTGCACCGCGAGAGCGCACGCCGGAAAGGCCAGTCCGTCGGCTGCATCGACGAGGCACGCCGCCGGCTTCTGTGCGACGACCCGCGGCTCGGCGGAGCCGTCGACGCGGCCGCTGCGAAGGTGGCCGGCATACTGCCCCGCCCGGAACAGGCCGTGGGAGGCCATGCCCTCTGCTTCGGCGGCCACCAGCGCCCGGGCGGTCGCGCCCGCCATCGCCTCGGAAGCACCGGCGCGCCGCAGTCCCAGCGCCACCAGGCCTTCGAGTTCCTTCATTGCCAATGCAGGCATCTGACCTCCGCGATGCCGGCTGCTCAGCCGACGCAAAGAAAGCGGGCGACCCGGTCTGCGACCATCGAGCTCACCCGCTGGTTGGATTCGAACGTCAAACCCGCGATGTGCGGCGTGAGCAGGAGATTGGGCGCGTCGACGACAGGCGAATCCTTCGGCAGCGGCTCCTGCTCGAACACGTCGACGGCGGCTCCGCCCAGGCTGCCGGCCCGCAGCGCCGCGGCCAGCGCGGCCTCGTCGACGATCCCGCCGCGGGAGGTGTTGATCAGCACCGCCTGCGGTTTCATCGCGGCGATCCGCCGCGCGTCGATCAGATTGCGCGTCTGCGGCGTGAGCGGAACATGCAAGCTCAGCACGTCGGCGGCGGCGAGCACCTGCTCGAGCGCCAGCGGCTGCACACCGCGCTCACGCCACAGCGGCAGGTCCGGCGCGAGCGCCGGATCGCAGGCAACGACTCGCATGCCCAGCGCCTGGGACCGCACCGCGACCAGTTGGCCGATACCGCCGAATCCGACCAGCCCGAGCGTCCTGCCCGAGACCTCCCGACCGCTGGACAACGCCGTGCGCGGCCACTCGCCCGCAGCCACCGCCGGTGTCGCCTGCCAGAAGCCGCGCAGCAGCATCATCGCGCTGCAGATCACGTACTCCGCTACCGCCACCGCATTGGCGCCGGTGGCTGGAAAGACGGCGACAGCCCGCGCGTCGCACGCGGCGAGGTCGATGTTGTCGAGGCCCACGCCGAGCCTGCCGACCACGCGCAGCCGCGGCGCCCGCTCGAGCAACGCCGCGTCGACCTGGGTGCGGTTGCGCACGATCAGCGCCTCGGCTTCGGCCAGTGAGGCCAGAAGCGCCGCCCGGTCGTCGACCAGGTCGGGCTGGTGGTGCACGGCGAAGCGCGAGCGCAGCGACTGCACCGCAGCTTCATCCATGAATTCAGAGATGACGATCAATTGAACTCCCCCCGAAGCGCCTTCCGCGCCTCCCCCCCCGGGGGCGCCGCTGGCGGCCGGGCGGAGCCCGATCCGCGGCGGCTGCTGGGTTTCAGCGATCGTTGCTGACGATGTTTGGTGCTGGAATCGTGACTCCCACCCGCCCAGCAGGAGCGCAAACCGGCGCACGAGACACTGCCCCGCACCCCGCAGCCGCCGCGGAACCGGCTTCGCCGGGCCTTCGGGGGGAGCCCCCTCATGCGGATTCGTGGATGCGCGTCAGCACGAACTCCCGATGGCCGAGCGCCTCGGCGGACGTCCAGCGGCCGTTGATGGTGGCCAGCATGCATTCCAGCAGCTTGTCGCCCGTCTGGTCGAGTGTCAACTCACGCTGCAGCAAGCCGGAGCAGTCGACGTCGACGTGCTCGCTCATCAGCCGCACCGTGCGGGGGTTGGCGCACAGCTTGATCACCGGCAGGATCGGGTTGCCGATGACATTGCCCTGGCCGGTGGGGAAGAAGTGCACCACGTAGCCGGATGCGGCGCACAGCGTCACCATCTCGGCAGCGGCCGACGACGAATCCATGAACCACAGCCCCGGGTGCGTCGGTATCTCCGCCTTGTCCAAAACGCCGTCGACCGTGCATTTCTTGCCGATCTTCTGGATGTTGCCAAGCGCCTTTTCCTCGATGGTGGTGAGCCCGCCGGCGATGTTGCCTTTGGTCGGCTGCGATTCCGACAGGTCGGTGGTGCGCCATCGGTTGATCATGTCCTGGTAGCGGTCGAACATGAACATGAAGCGTTCGCGCACCGCATCGTTGGCGCAGCGGGCGGCCACGATCTGCTCGCCGCCGGTGATCTCCGAGGTCTCGCCGAAGACCAGCGTGGTCCCCAGCGGATGCAGCTTGTCGAAGGCGTTGCCGACGGTGGGGTTGGAGCCGGCCCCCGACGTGGTGTCCGACTCGCCGCACTTGGTGGAAATCCAGAGGTCCGAGATGGGGCACTGCACTCGCTGCAGTGACGTCGCGTGCTGGACGAATTCCTTGGCGGCCTTGGAGGCGCGCATGATCGTGTCGTGGTCGCCGTGGCCCTCGATGCCGAAGCCGACCACCGGCTTGCCGGTGGCGGCGATGCCGTCCACGACGCGCTTGGTCCAGCCGTCCTCGATGCCGATCACGACGACCGCCGCCACGTTCGGATTGGCGCCGGTGCCGATCAGCGTCTGGAAATGCAGGTCGAGGTCGGGACCGAATTGCAGCCGGCCGTAGGGATGGGGGATCGCCATCGTGCCCTTGATGGCGGTGGCCACCGCTTCGGCGGCCGCGTTGGACAGGTCGTCGAGCGGCAGGATGATGACGTGGTTGCGTACGCCCACCCGGCCGTTCTCGCGACGATAACCGCGGAACGTGGTGTTCTTGTCGATCACTGGCATGTTGAATCCTCTGTTGGTGCGCAAGCCGCCTACCAGCGCTTGGTCTTGATGTTGTGCACGTGGGCGTGCTCGCCGGTCTTGATGGGAGCCACCACCTTGCCGATGTCGATGCCGTACTTGAAGACGGTGTCGCCGACCGTCATGTCGCGCAGCGCGACCTTGTGGCCGATCGGGATGTCCTGGGTGGCCTTGATCGAGATCGTCTTGTCCTCGTCCATGATCCACGCGTTCAGCGTGGTTCCGGACGTGATGCCTTCAACGACCGCCACCCCGACCGTGTCCTTGGCGTCATGCAGCACTACGTGAATCATCTGGGTCTCCTCCGGGTATTGCCGAGCAGGCGATGCTAGTTCAAACTACCGGGCAAATCAACTAGATGATTCATATCAGTTGGAAAGCATATCTGGGAATGCATAGGCGCACACCCGTCCGCATCCGTAACCATGAACCGACCCGACGACGTTTCCCTGTTCACCGGCGGCCCCCTCTACAAGGAGGTGAAGCGCCGGTTGACGGATTCGCTGGAGGCGGCCCGATGGAAGCCCGGCGAAGCGATCCCGCCGGAGCCGCAGCTCGCGGCGCGCTACGGCGTCTCGATCGGCACGCTGCGCAAGGCGATCGACGAACTCGTCGCCGAGAACGTGCTGCTGCGCCAGCAGGGCCGCGGGACCTTCGTCGCGAGCCATCGCGGCGAAGCGATGCGATTCCTCTTTTTCAGCATCATCGGCCAGAACGGCAGCCGGCAGTATCCGGAGGTACGGCTGGAGCGGTTCCAGCGCGCCCGCGCCGGCGATGCAGTCGCGCAGAGTTTGTCGGTGGCGCCGCGGGCGCCGGTCCTGCAGTTTCGCAACTCGCTGTGGCTCGGCGGCGAATCGGTCGGTGTCGACGACATTACCGTGCCTGCCGCCCTCTTCCCGGGCCTGTCGCTGACGCGCCTGCGCGAACGCGACAACACCATCTACCACCTCTACGAACACGGCTTCGGCATCTCGGTCATGCGGATTGACGAAACCCTGCGCGCGGTGGCCGCGCCTGCCGATGTTGCGGCTCTCCTGGGTCTTCATGCCGCAAGCCCGCTGCTGCTGGTACGGCGGGTCGCCTTCACGCTCAACGAGCGGCCGGTTGAGTTTCGGCTCTCGTGGGTGAACACGGCCATGCACGAATACCGTCGCGAGGCCGGCAGCTGACCGGCGCTCGGCGACGCCGTTCCGGGCAGTTCAGTCGCCGGCGTCGGCGAGTTGCCGCATGAGCCGGTCGGTCTGCGGATCAGCCGGGAACTGATGCTCCACCCGCAGCGATGCGACGGTGATGTCGAGCGGCGTGCCGAAGGTGGTGAAGGCGGAGAAGAAAGACAGCCGTCCTGAAGGCGTGCGAAGGGTGGTCGCCAGCACCGGGGCGGCCGGGCCGGCGGAGCCGGCGTCATCCGATCCGTCGGCAGCCGCCCGCCGGACCACCGACGCCGGCCAGAGCGGCTCCAGCTCTTTCAGCAGTTGTGCCAGCGCCGGCGTGTAGGCGGCCTCCGCGCGCGACTGGTGGAAGAGGTGCGCGGCCACCTCGTCGAAATTCTCGATGGCGGGGCGCAGGCCGTCGGGGTGCAGGATGGCTCGCAGAACGTTGAGCTGGCCAACCTGGTCGCTCAACCTGCGACCGGTGATGCTGGCAACCAGCAGGTCCGCACCGCGGTTGCACTGCAGCAGGTTCCAGCACGGATCCAGCACCCAGGCTGGAAACGGGTCGTGAGCGCTGAGAAGATGCTGCAGCGCCTGGCGCACCGGCGCCATCTGCCGGTCATCCAGCGGGCGCTGGCCGTAACGCGGAGAGAACCCGCTGGCGAGCAGCAACTGGTTGCATCCGGCGGGACTCATGCCGAGCGCATCCGCCAACGCGATGAGCATGCCGCGGCTGGCGCTGGACCGGCCGGTTTCCACGAAGCTGAGATGCCGCTGCGAGGCGCCGACCCGCAATGCAAGATCGAGTTGGCTCAGGCGGCGGCTCTTGCGCGCCTGCCGCAGGAGCTCTCCGCTCGAGACCTGTTCTGCCTGCTGGCGAGCCATAGGGTCTTCCTCTGCATGGAATTCAGGATCATGGGAGCATCTTTCGAGCGCACTGCCGTGTGCGCGGCGCATCGCAAGGGAGGCCACCCATTGTCTGTCCCCCATCCACCTCCATCAGAGAAGCTGTGGGCCCTGATCAAGGATACCCGCTTCCCCGTGATCACCACACGCCGCTCCGACGGTGGCCTGCAGTCGCGGCCGATGATCATGCAGAACCGCGAGCAGGATCCTCTTGATTACCTGTGGTTCTTTACCTCGCGGGACAGCGACCAGGTGGAGGATCTGCAGTGGGATTCGTCGGTCAGCATCATCTACGCGGATCCCGGCAACCTCGCCTATGTCGCCGTGTTCGGCAGCGCGTCCGTCATCGAGGACGGGGCTCGCAAGCGACTGCTATGGTCGCCGCAGGCCGCGTCGTGGTTCGAGAACGGACCAGAGGATCCCGCGATCGCGCTCGTGCGCGTGAGGATCATCCAGGCAGACTGCTGGGATGTGCGGCGTAATGCCGTCACCCACCTCTTCAAGTTGAACACGTCCCCGCTGGCGTCCCAGACCGGCTCCGACCAGGGCAACAGCGGCGCCACCTGTCACTGACGGCGCGGCTTCTACGACTCGCTGCGCGCGCAAGGGCTGGAGCCGCAGACGGAGTTGCTCGAATTATCGCCCTGCCGGTGCGGCTGCGCTGCCGCTATCTGCTGGAGCATCACCGATGAAAGCCTCGAAACCCGTCTTCTCAGCTTCCCGCCGCTTCGCCGTGGCGGCGCCGCTGCTCTTCATCGCAGCCGTCGCCGCGCCCGGCCTGTCGCCGGCGCAGGATTTCCCGTCACGCCCGATCCGCCTGATCGTGCCGTTTCCCCCCGGCGGACCGACGGACATCGTCGCCCGGCCGATGGCGCAGATGCTGGGCGACGCGCTCAAGCAGACGGTGATCATCGACAACCGTGGCGGCGCTGGCGGCACCATCGGCGCCGACGCCGTCGCCAAGTCCGCTGCCGACGGCTACACGCTGCTGATGGGCACGGTAGGCACCAGCGCGATCAACGGGTCGTTGTACAGCAAGCTGCCGCACGACCCGGTGGGTGACTTCACGCCGATCGCGCTGGTGGCCAGCGCGCCGGTCGCGGTGGTGGTTCACCCGGACATCCCGCTCAAGTCGGTCCGCGACCTGATCGAGAAGGCCCGCGCGGAGCCGGCGTCGCTGCTGTTCGGCTCCGCCGGCAGCGGCACGCCCGGCCATCTCACCGGCGAGATGTTCGCCACCGCCGCAGGCGTCAAACTGCAGCACGTGCCCTACAAGGGCAGCGCGCCAGCTGTCACCGACCTGCTCGGCAAGCAGATACCGATGATGTTCGATCCGCTGCAGTCGGTGATCCAGCACATCAAGGCAGGCAAGCTGCGGGTGCTCGCGGTCAGCGGCAGTCGGCGCTCGCCGGTCCTGCCGGATGTCCCGACGCTGGCGGAGTCGGGGGTGGAAAACTTCGAATCGACCGCGTGGTGGGGCGTCTTCGGACCGGCCGGCCTGCCGCCGGCAGTCAGCGCGCGCCTGAAGAACGAAGTGGAGCGCATCGCCGCCTCGGAAGTCTTCAAGGAGAAGCTCGGGGACCTGGGTGTGGTGCCGATGACCGGTACCGGCTCGCTCGCTGAATTCCAGAAGCGCGAGATCGAGAAATGGGGCGACGCGGTGCGCAAGTCCGGCGCGAAGGCGGACTGACATGCGACTGGACGACGAAGAGAAGGCGATGCTGGCAGGCGAGCTGGGCGAGGCGCCCCGGCGGGCGCTGGCGCACCAGTTGAAGGTCGGCGACTTTTTCGGGGCGACGGACTTCGTGCCGGTGACGCAGGCCCATGTGATGGCGGATACCGAGAGCCTCGGGGAGGCCGGGGTGCAGTGGCTGGAGGCGCTGGCGGCGCTCAAGGACGGCAGCCGCCGGGTACGGATTCCGACCATCACCGACCCGCGCGGCACGGACTTCACTAAGGCCAGGCAGTTGAAGCAGACCGACTGGATGACCGATCTCGAGGCCCGCGCCATCGCCGCTTTCGTGAAGCTCGGGCTGGCGATGACCGACACCTGCATCAACTACCAGACGGTGCAGGCGGCAGCCCGCGGCGAGCATGTTGCGTTCGGCGACACCGGCGTCGTCATTTACTCGAACTCGGTCTGCGGTGCCCGGTCGAACTTCGAGGGTGGCCCGTCGGCACTCTCTGCCGGACTGACGGGCCGGACGCCGCGCTACGGCTTTCACCTGGACACGCACCGCCAGGCAACGATCAGGGTCCGCGTCGACTGGACGCCGTCGTCGCTCAACGACTGGGGCGCCCTCGGCGGGGTGATCGGCAGGTTGGCCGGTAATTACTGGGCCGTGCCGGTCGTCGAAGGCATCGAGCGGCCGCCGGCGTCGGACGAGCTGAAGCACTTCGGTGCCGCCATGGCCAGCTTCGGCTCCACCGCGCTCTTCCACCTCGTCGGCCTCACCCCGGAGGCTTCGAGGCTTTCGGACGTCGGCGGCGCTGCGCTGACGGCGGTCCGCGTCGGCCGCGCCGAGGTCCAAGCGCTACAGCAGTCGTATGCGGTCGACACCCAGGTCGACGTGGTCGTCTTCTCGGGTCCGCAACTGAGCCTCTACGAGCTCAGGTCGCTGGCCGATCTCTGCGACGGCCGCCGCTTCACCATACCGCTGCTGGCGGTGACCAGCCCTCAGGTGAAGCCGGACTGCGACCGGTTCGGCTACACCGCCCGCATCGAGGCGGCCGGGGGCACGGTGTACTCGGGAATGTGCTTCTACCAGTCTTACGCGCGTGAAATCGCGGAGGCGAACGGCTGGAAGCGGCTGGCGACCAACAGCGCCAAGATGGTCAACATCCTCGGCGGCTACGGCTATGTGCCGATGCTCGCATCGATGGAGCAGTGCGTGCAGGCGGCGCAGACGGGAAGACTCGCATGAGCAGCGCCGGGACCGGCAAGGTATTCACCGCGAGGCATGCGATGGGCGAGAAGGTCAGGGGCCAGGCGCTGGTGGCCAAGGACGGTTTCTCGGCGCGCTATGACCTGGATCGCATTGAGGGTGTCTTCTCGCGGCCGGCCCACAAGCTGGCAGGGCAGTCCTACGTGGGCAGGATCCTGGTGCTCGATACCGCCAAGGGCGGCGTCGCCAGCGCCTGGATGCTCCACGAGATGCAGTCCCGGGACAAGGCGCCGCTGGCGATCGTATTCAACTCCGTCAACCCGATTCTCGTGCAGGGCGCCGCGCTCGCGAACATCACCATGCTGGCCGGCTTCGACGAGGATCTGACGGCGGCGATACCGCACGGAGCGCAGGTGGAGATCAATCCGCAGGCGAAGACTCTGCGGCTACTTCCCGGCGCCGGCCGGCTGGCCTGCCAGGCGCCGTGACTCCCTGGGATCGCGAAAGACCAGCGGACGGACCTCGCGGCGATCCAGGACCGGCCGCTGGGCATGCAGCACCGCCTCTTCGATCACGCCATGGACGGGAGACTTGGCGCACACCGGGTCGGCAACCGCCGGGTCGCCGGCCAGCATGTAGGCCTGGCAGCGGCAGCCGCCAAGATCCTTCTCGCGTTCGTCGCAACTGCGGCACGGCTCCTTCATCCAGCCGGTGCCGCGGAAGCGGTTGAAACCCTCCGAGCGGTACCAGATGTCCGCGACGGACGCATCGCGCACGTTCGGAAACGCCAGCCCCGGCAGCATCTTGGCGGTGTGGCAGGGTAGCGCGGTGCCGTCCGGCGTGATGGTCAGGAAGACGTTGCCCCAGCCGTTCATGCACTTCTTGGGCCGCTCCTCGTAATAGTCCGGAACCACGAAGAGGATCCGCAGGCGATCACCGACCTTGGCCCGGTACTCGTTGGTGATGCGCTCGGCCCGCTGGATCTGCTCGCGCGACGGCAGCAGTTCTGCGCGGTTGACGTGCGCCCAGGAGTAGTACTGCGAGTTGGCGAGTTCGAGGTAATCCGCTCCCAGCTTGAGCGCCATCTCGATGATCTCGCCGATATAGTCGATGTTGAGGCGATGAATCACGCAGTTGAGGACCATCGGCCAGCCCTGGCCCTTGATCATGGCGGCCACGCGCTGCTTCAGGTCGAACGTGCGGGTGTGCGAGAGGAAATCGTTGAGTTCCTTGGTCGAGTCCTGGAACGACAGCTGGATGTGGTCCAGGCCGCTGCGCCTGAGTTCCGCGATCCGCCGCTCGTTCAGGCCGACGCCGGAGGTGAGCAGGTTGGTATAGAAGCCCAGCCGGTGCGCCTCCGCCACCAGCACTTCCAGGTCGTCGCGCACCATCGGCTCGCCGCCGGAGAAGCCGCATTGCACGCTGCCGGCGGCGCGCGCTTCGCGCAGCACCCGCAGCCAGTCCTCGGTGCTCAGCTCCTGCTCGTTCAGGGCATAGTCCACCGGGTTGTAGCAGAAGACGCAATGCAGCGGACACCGGTAGGTCAGTTCGGCCAGCAGCCAGAACGGCGGCCCCACCTGCGGGTCAGACGCCGCCGCGGTCGGATCGGTTGCAGGTACCGGCATCACGCCTCGGTCCCTCCGGTGTCGATCCAGCCCTGCTTGTGCGCGATGCCGAAGAAAGCTTGCACATCCGCCAGCAGCCCGGTCGTGCCGAATGCCTTCTCGAGTTCGGCGACGATGCCGGCGACCGTGAGGTTGCCGTCGCAACGGCGCAGGATCTCGCCGGCGCTGGCGTTCAGCTTGACCATGCCTTCTGGATAAAGCAGGACCCAGGCCTTCTGGACCTCTTCCCACTGAAGCCGGAAGTTGCGCCCGATGGCCGGCTTCGCGTCCAGCGCAATCGGCTCAGCGCCTTTCACCGGAATATCCGCGGCCGCCGGCGTTGCGTTGACCTGTGCGCTGCCCTGGTCGAGCTGGCTCATTTCTGCAGCCCGTACCTGACCTGCATGCCGTCGAGCATGGTCCACAGGATATCAAGCTTGAACTGCAGGATCCCGAGTGCACGGTCCTGCAGTTCGCGGGTGCTGAAATGCGCGAGCGTCACCGCCAGGCCGTGCTCCACGTCCCGGCGAGCCTGCTGCACCCGGCTGCGGAAATAGTGCAGGCCCGCGGGATCGATCCAGGGATAGTGCTCCGGCCAGGTGGCGAGCCGCTCCTTGTGGA
>JACCRJ010000606.1 GCA_013813615.1 Lautropia sp.
GGCCTCCGGCTATGCCGGCCTGGACAACGAGCTGTTCTACATGGACAAGACAATGATGGTGTTCGGCGATGCCAAGAAGGTGGTCGAGGCCATGGTCAAGGCGGTCGACTGAGCGCGTCTCTCCCGCAGCACCTTTGATATCCGGCGACAGAGCCCCATATACGAGGCGGTCCAATCCACCACTGGAGTCCCCGCAATGAACCAGACCCTCGAGAACGTCGACCCCGGCCGCGAAGGCCCTCTCGCCCGCACGGCGATGATGGACTACGGCCTGCACATCGCCGGGCTGCTGCTGTCGATGGGCATCCTTTCGGTGGTGGCGCTGATCATCAACTACGTCAAGCGCCCATCCTCCAGGGGCACGATTTTCGAGAGCCACTTCACCTGGCAGATCAGGACTTTCTGGTGGACGCTGTTCTGGATGGTGGTCCTTGCCGTGCCAGTGGCGCTGACGCTGGGCATCGCCTATTTTCTTTTCTTCATTCCTGCCATCTGGTACCTGTACCGGATGATCAAGGGACTGCTC
The DNA here is from genome assembly GCA_013813615.1 of Lautropia sp. Lineage (GTDB taxonomy): Bacteria > Pseudomonadota > Gammaproteobacteria > Burkholderiales > Burkholderiaceae_E > Lautropia. The sequence continues at coordinate 527 of JACCRJ010000606.1, forward strand.
TACCTGAACGATCGCCGGCCGATGCCTGTCTGATCCGGATCAAGGAGGCATCATGGACGAGTCGCTGAATCGGGACATCCGCGGGCCGGACCTGCGGCGCAGGTCCCTGGTGCTGCGGGGCGCAACCGGGATAGCATTACCGGCGCTTGGCCTGGGGGCCTGCGCCACCGGGTCCCGGCCGTCGGGACCGGTCAGGGAGTTCGAGCAGCCCCGGGTGACCGTCGGGGACCGCTGGCACTACCGCGAGATCAACCGATACAACCAGCTGCCGCTGGCGGACGTCGAGGTGACCGTTGCCGCCAGCTCGCCGCTGGTCTGCAGCGTGCGCAGGCGGCGCACCGACACCACCGCCGGCGAGATCGCCCGTCCGGATGCGGTGCAGGTGGAGCGTTACGCCTCGCCCTGGGTGGTGGATCTGGAGCCCATCTACGACCTCACGATGGACTTTGCGGAACCGATGCCGATCCTGCCGGCGTCGCTGCGGGTGGGGGAAAACGACGCCCGCAAGACCAGCTATACCGTCAGGGGGTATTCCGGTCAGTTCCGCTGGGACCAGCGCCTGAAGGCCATCGGCACCGAGCGCATCACTACGCCGGCGGGCACCTTCGATTGCCTGCTGGTGCGCAGGATGATCTGGTTCCAGTATCCCGACGTGTTCCGTTTCAACTCCGCTCGGGTCGACAACGCCTGGTATGCGCCGGAGGTCAACCGCTGGGTGCGGCGGGAATGGACCGGTGACTACCATCATGAGAATTCGCTCGACCAGAAGACCGGCATGCGGCGGCGGGAGGACTGGGTGCGATGGGAGCTGGTGTCCTACTCACCCGCGGCCGGTGGAGCCGGGTAGGCCGGTCGGGCTGCGCATCGGCGAGGACCGCCACTGCGGGCTGCGGACCGCCAGGGCTTTTGACGCGACCGCTCATCGGTCAGCATCGGCAAGCTGCTCAGGGACGTGGCATAAATGGGCCTCGAGGTCGCGGGAAGTTTTGCGACCGGACCCGATGCCATCGATGCGACCGCCGCTCCTGCGCGCGCATCTGCCTCGAGAGTGCAGCCACGCCATGACCCGCGAACAGAATCAGCTCATCAAGAAGATCAGGACCCTCTCCACCGACGACATCGCCCGCTTGCTGCAGTTCGTGGAGCAGTTGAAGGCGCCAGAGCTTCGGGCGGTGCCGCCGGACCTGCGGACAGTGGCCTGCGCCGCGGTCGGCCAGGAGCAGCAGACGGCGCAGTTCGAGGCACCGGGGGCTGCAGCCCCGCAGGAAGATGCAGGTCCCGCTGCAGGTCTCGCGACCGGCGCGACCGGCGCGACCGGCGCGACCGGCGCTGCCGGCACTCGGGCCACGCCTCAACGCCAGGAAGCGTCCGGGCGCGAGCCTGCGCTGGAAGCGCGCAGTCCCGAAGCGGAGATCGCGCGGGCCGCCTGCGCGCAATGGCGCCGGCGCCCTTTTCAGGCGATCGACGCCGAAGACCTGCAGCCGATCGCCGCGCTCTTTCGCGAAGCGGTGGACAACCGGGCCGCCAACCGCTTTCGCACCGGCTCGCGCTAGGAGCCTGTCGCCGCCGGCCCCTCGCCTGAGCGCGAGCAGGATCCGCCGGGCGG
>JACCRJ010000619.1 GCA_013813615.1 Lautropia sp.
GTATTCGGGGAGTTGCAGGACGCGCTTGACCGCATCTGGCGTGCGCCGGCCCGCGGTCCGAGCGGCTTGTGGGCGCTGGTGAGGGCGCGCCTGTTGTCGTTCGGCATGATCGTCGCGATCGGTTTCATGATGATCGTTTCCCTGGTGGCCAGCGCCGCCCTGGCGGCCCTCGGAAGCTGGTGGCAGCCGGCATTCGGTGACTACGACAACCTCGCCCGCGGATTCGACGCCGCCTTCAGCTTCGCCTTCCTGACGGTGGCCTTTGCGCTGATCTACAAGATCATTCCCCGGGTCAACATCCGCTGGCGTGACGTGTGGGTCGGCGCGGCGGTAACCTCGCTGCTCTTCAACATCGGCAAGCTTCTGATCGGGCTCTACATCGGCAGAAGCAGCTTCACCTCCACCTTCGGCGCCGCTGCTTCATTGGCGGTGCTGCTGGTCTGGGTCTACTACGCCGCGCAGATTTTCCTGCTCGGCGCCGAATTCACGTGGGTCTATGCGCACACCTATGGCTCGCTCAAAGGTCAGCCCCGACCTCGCCCGGGGCCGCCCGGGGCCGGGTCGCAAGCTGGTGCCGGGGCCGCAGGTACACCGATTGCGCAGGGCGGCGCATGCGCCAGCCCGAACCCCCCCGATCAGAATCCGCCGACCTCCTCGACTGCCTCATCATCGGCGGCGGTCCCGCGGGGCTGACCGCTGCACTGTACCTGCGGCGATTTCACCGCCGGGTCGTCCTGGCGGATGCGGGGCTGAGCCGCGCACGCTATATCGATCGATCGCACAATTTCCCGGGCTTTCCGGACGGCATCGCCGGGATCGAACTGCTTTCCCGATTGCGCAGGCAGGTGGAGGACGTGGACGGCAGCATCCTGCAGGCGGAGGTGAGCAGCGTGACCGCGGGCAAGGACGGCGGCTTCGTCGCCACACTGGACGGCCGCGAGGTCCGCTCGCGCGCCGTACTGCTCGCCACCGGGATCGTCGATCAGGCGCCGGTCCTGCCCGGACTCGAACCGGTCATGAGGCGCGGTCTCCTGCGGCAATGCCCGATCTGCGATGGACACCAGCACTCCGGACAACGGATCGCCGTTCTGGGCGACGGCGAGCATGCACAGCGCGAAGCCCTATTCCTGTCCCACTACAGCCCGCACGTGAGCGTGGTGCGCCTGACGGCCCAGGCGCTTTCCGCCGAGCCGAAGGACGCGTCCTTTGCCGCTGCAGCGCAGGCGCAGCGGGTCGTCCGCCTGGACTCGCCGGTTGCGCAAGCCCGGCTGCAGGATGACGGCAGCGTCGCACTGGTGCTGCAGGATTGCTCCAGCCATGTCTTCGACATCCTCTACGCCGCGCTCGGCTGCCGGCCCCGGTCCGATCTGGCGCTGCCGCTCGGCGCCTCGCGCGACGACACCGGACAGCTCCAGGTGGATCGTCATTGCAGGACCAGCGTTTCAGGACTCTATGCAGCCGGCGACGTGGTAAGCGGCCTGGACCAGCTGGCAGTGGCGATCGGCCATGGCGCCATCGCCGCCACCGCCATTCACAATCACTGCTGAGACCATCACCGCTGAGACGCGAGGCCTGCCTGGCCCGTACGGGCCGCTTGCCCGCCGCTCACGCCGCTGTCCGTCGAGATGCCCTTCGTCGTGTGAAAAGGCATGATGAAGCCTCGCTCCGCATCCCTGACCGCTTCCACCTCGATGACCGGGGCCTGCGACGCCACGGAGCCGAAAATCGTCGCGAAGGCCACGTCGGCTGCGTCGCGGCCGGTGCCGAAGCGCACGAATCCCATCGGTATCGCAGTGCCGGAGGGGTCGAACATGTACCAGCGGTCGCTCAGGAATGCTTCGACGTAGGCATGGAAGTCGGTGGGCCCGAGCGCGGGATCGGCGCCGTAATCGATTCCGGTGGTAAACCGGGCCGGAATATTGACCGCCCGGCACAAGGCGATCATCAAGTGCGCGAAGTCCCTGCAGACGCCGGCCTGGTCGACCAGCGTATCGACGGCGGACGTGGTCGCGGTGGAGGTGTTGGACGCAAAGGCGATGCGCCGGTTGACCCAATCCCGAATCGCCAGCACCCGGGCGTGACCCCGGGGGAGGTTGCCGAACTCGCGAATCGCAAGCCGGCCGAGCCGGTCGGACTGGCAGTAGCGACTTGGATAGACGTAGCCGAGCGCCTCCGGCGGCAAGTCCGCCACCGGCACCTCCGGCAGGTCCTCAGACGCGGCGAAATGGTGCTCGATGTCGACCGTCGCCCGATAGCGCACCGAAAGCGGCCCCGGCTGTGCCGTGAAACGCAGATACCGGTTGCAGCTGTCCGCCACGGTATGGACGCTGGTTGCCACCGGCTGGCTGACCGAGAGTTCCTCGGCGACCAGCTGCTGATGCGTCGTCCGCGCCGCGTGAATGTTGAACACGAAATCCGCCGGCGCCCCGAAAACCTCGTATTTCAGTTCCAGCGAAAGCTTCAGCCTGACCATCGTTGCCTTCCGATACTTTGATCCAAGTATGCGCTGCCGGCGGGTGGCGCGAGGGAAAGCCCAGGGTACGGATATTGCTGTCGATTCGCCACCCTGGGCGGAGGACGAATGGAACCCGACAAGATCACCGAAGCGACGCAACTCGCCGGCAAGCTGTATCAGGCGGTGATGCCCTCAAGCCGGGGGAGTTCTCCAGCGGGCAGCACATCCACCGCATGGGGC
>JACCRJ010000652.1 GCA_013813615.1 Lautropia sp.
CCACGACCAACCAGGTGGAGGACTCCGCCGGCTACTTCGCTTTCGGCGCCGTCGTGTCGTCCCTGCAGTCGCAGTTCTCCACGCCCTTCGTTGCCGCCGACAACGAGGTGGTGGTCGAGTTGTACACGCCGGTGATCAAGGACCAGGCGCTCAGCGGCGTGCTGATCACAGGCATCGGCCTGCACCGCTGGCTGACCAATGGCGTGTCCGAGAGCATTCGCAAGAAGTACCTGATGAACATCGTCGACGCCGGCGGCAACACGCTGGTCAGCACGTCGTCGCACCAGATGATCGACACCCGGTTCTCCTACGGCCTGCCGCTGGAGCCCCCGGGCAGCGGCATCCGGCTGCAGTCGATCGCCTTCGATGCCGGCCGCGGCCTGGGCGAACGGCTGATGCTGACGGGCCTGCTGGCCATGTCGCTGACCTCGCTGCTGTCGCTTGCGCTGTTGTGGCGCAGCGGCCGTGACCGGATGCGCCTGGAGGCCGAACGCGACCGCCTGTTCGTGCTGTCGCAGGACGTGCTATGCGTGCTGACGCCCAACGGCACCGTCATCCGCGGCAACCCGGCATTCGAGGAATACTTCGGCAGCGACGTCGCGGACACGGTGCTGTACGACCGCATCCATCCGGATGAGCGCACCTCGGTCAAGAAGGCCTTGGCGGGCCGCTTCGACCGGATCGGGCCGCTGGAGTTCCGGGTCCGCCAGCGCAACACCTGGCGGTGGCTCAGCTGGTCGATCAGTGTCGACCGGCGGGATCTCGAGCCGCGGCTCTATGCGGTGGCACACGACATCACCCGGCGCAAGCAGACCGAGCATGCACTGGCCGCGGAAACGGTGTTCCGCCGCGCGATGGAAGACTCGATCAGCACCGGCATGAGGGTGATCGACCAGGACAGCCGCATCACCTATGTCAACCGGGCGTTCTGCCGGATGACCGGCTTCGAGGAGTCGGAACTGGTGGGCCAGGTGCCGCCCTACCCCTATTGGCTGCCGGAGGATCACGAAATCAACCTCAGCAACGTGCGCACGACCATCGAGGGCGTCGCGCCGGCAGGCGGCATCCAGAGCCGGGTCAGGCGCAAGGACGGCCGTGTGCTGGACGTCCGGATGTACGTCTCGCCGCTGATCGACGACCGGGGCGAGCAGGCCGGATGGATGGCGTCGATGACCGACATCACCGAACCGAACCGGATCCGGGCCGAACTGGCCGCGGCACACGAGCGTTTCAACACGGTGCTCGATGAACTTGGCGCCGCGGTTTCGGTGGCCTCGCTGGTCTCGCCCATTCCGAAGCCGACCACGCCCGCTCCTGCAAACCCGCTTGCAGCGCTGGTCGCCCATCCGCTGGCGCCTCCGCTGGCACTCCCCCTGCCCGCTTCCGCCCTGCCCGCTTCTGCCCTGCACCAGCCGTCACAGCCGCCGAACCGGATGAACCGGCCGCACACTGCCACGCTGCTGTTCGCCAACCGCCAGTACCGCCTGTTGTTCGGCAGCGGCGCCGGCGGGCACGAACAACTGCTGACCGGGCGGCAGGCGCTCGACGACTGGATCGAGCAGGAGGTACATGTGCCGAGCATCGATCGCTGGTTCGAGGTCCGGACCCGGCAGATCCGCTGGGTGGACGGCCAGCCGGTGCAGTTGCTGGTCGCAACCGACATAACGGCGCAGCGTCACGTGCGGGAACTTCAGGAGCAGCAGGAGGAACAGCTTCAGCAGAATGCGCGGCTGGTGACGATGGGGGAAATGGCCTCCTCCATCGCACATGAGCTGAACCAGCCGCTCGCCGCGATCAGCAACTACACGCTCGGGCTGGCCGCCCGCATCAAGCGATCCCGTGAGGGCGCCCAGGACGCGGAATCCACCGAGGTCATCGAAACGCTCGACAAGACCGCCAAGCAGGCCCTGCGTGCCGCCGCGGTTATCCGGCGCATCCGCGAGTTCGTCAAGCGCAGCGCCCCCGAGCGTCGTCGCACCACGGTGGAGGCGATCCTGAGCGATGCCGTCGGCCTCGCCGAGATCGCCGCCAAGCGCCAGCGGGTGACAATAGCCACCCGGCTCGAGCCTGACCTGCCAATCCTCAGCGTCGATCCGATCCTGATCGAGCAGGTGCTCATCAATCTCCTGAAGAACGGCATCGATGCCATGAAGGATTCCGGCCCGGGCGGCCTCGTCCTCAGTGTGGCGCGGCGGGGGGACCAGATCGAGTTCTCGGTGGCGGACCTGGGCCCGGGGCTCAGCCGTGAGATGGAAACCCGGCTGTTCGAGCCGTTTTACACGACCAAGAGCGAAGGCATGGGCATGGGCCTCAATATCTGCCGCTCGATCATCGAGTCGCACTCTGGCAGACTGTGGGTCGAGCCCAATCAGCCGCGTGGCTGCATCTTCCGCTTCGTGCTGCCGACGCTGGAGGATCCGGACCTCGGCCCTGCCATCGGCCCCGGCGGCGAAGTTGCCGTGGGAGCCCGCGAAACCATCCCGACTTCAGTAGACGCGAGTTCATGACACCTGACCCCCACCGGCCTGCCGGCAGTTCCGCCAACGCGCCCGCAGCGCCCCAGGAGAAGCTCGTCTACCTCGTCGACGACGACGAGGCAGTGCGCGATTCCCTTCGCTGGCTG
>JACCRJ010000656.1 GCA_013813615.1 Lautropia sp.
CCTGACGCGCACCCGTAAACAACTCGTACGCGAGATCTCCCAGCACAGCTTGCGGATCCAGAAAGTGCTGGAGGACGCGAACCTGAAGCTCGGCAGCGTCCTGTCGGATGTACTGGGCGGCAGCGGGCGCGCGATGCTCGAAGCGATCGTGGCCGGGGAAACCAACCCCGATAAACTGGCCGATCTCGCCTTGGGTACCGCCCGAAACAAGACTGCGGAGTTGCGCGAGGCGCTGCGCGGTCGCATCACCGAGCACCATCGCGGGATGCTCAAGATGCATCTGGATGTGATCAATGCCTTGAGGAACACGCTCGCCGAACTGGATGCGCGCGTGGGAAAGGCGCTTACGCCGATCCGCGAGCGCGCTCGCCTGCTGACGACGATACCGGGCGTCAGTGACCTCACCGCACGGGTGATGGTGGCGGAGATCGGCGTGGACATGACGCGCTTTCCCGACGCCGGCCACCTCATCTCCTGGGCAGGGCTTTGCCCGCGCAACGACGAAAGTGCCGGAAAACGACGTTCGACCCGGGTTCGCAAGAGCGGCACCTGGCTCAAAACCGCGCTCGTCACCGCCGCCTGGGCCGCAGTAAGGGTTAAAACCGGATACCTGCGCGCCCAGTTCCTGCGCATCAAGGCGCGCCGCGGCGCCAAGAAAGCCATTCTCGCCGTGGCCGCTTCCATGCTCACCGCCGCCTACTTCATGCTGCGCGACGGCGTCGAATACATCGACCTCGGCCCCGATCACTTCGATCGCCATGACAAAAACCGGACCATCAAACGACTCCTCAAACGACTTACCGACCTCGGCTGCAACGTCGATCCTCATGCTCATGCAACGTAAGGCTTCTTAGTAGCCTGTTATTGAGCTTCGCCGGGGACAGGTATAGCCTTGCGGTTGTGGCCGGCCCCGCCTTCGCCTCGCCAAGGGACGGAGGATACACGGGGCCTGGAGTTTGCGAGGAGGATGATCATGCAAGCATGGCATTTCGAAGCGGACTACTTCACTGCATGCAACTGCGACTGGGGTTGCCCCTGCAACTTCAATGTGCGGCCCACTGAAGGGCGCTGCATGGGCTGGGGTGCCTGGCGGATCCGGACCGGGCAGTTCGGCGCAGTGTCGCTGAACAACACGCGGTTCGCGCTCTACTACAAGTTCCCGGGGGCGATCGAACACGGCCAGGGGACCGCCTGCGCCTACGTCGACAGCCGCGCCTCCGACGAGCAACGGCAGGCGCTGGAGAGCATCGGCACCGGCAAGGCGGGCGGCGGCATCTTCGCCCTTTTCGGCGACGTGCTGGTCAGCGAGTGGCTGCCCACAAAGCGCGCGCCGATCGAGATCGACATCGTAGACGGCGTTGGCCGGGTCTCGATAGACGGCTTCGGGGCCGCCGACAGTGAACTGCTGAGCTATCCGGACGGGACGACGATCCGGCCGACGGAGGAACTGCCGCACGGGATCGAATTCAAGCGTGGGCTGATGACCAACGCCCGGAAATGGCACTGGCAGGACGGCGACCTGCTGGCGAGTTATGCCGACAAATACGGGGCGGCAGCGACGGTCAGGTTCACCGAGGAAGGCTGCATCGGCTGACCGCTTCAAGGCAGCGACATCACTTGCGCCAGATGCGAATACACCGTCGACACCCGGCGCAGGTGCCGTGACTCCGGGTGGGTGAGTAGCCAGAGTTCGGTCTGACATTCGTCGAGGACATCGGTCAGTGCCATCAGGTCAGGCCGATTCTTTGCCAGGAAGACCGGCAGCATCCCGACCCCCAGCCCGAGGGCGACGAGCTCCATCACGGTCAGGATACTGTTGACCCGGAAGCCCGGGTCCACCCGCGGGAAGTGGCGCTTGCGCCAGATCACCGACGGGTGATCGGGAAGCGCCTCGTCGGGCGCAATCCAGGGCGCAGTGCCGGCCTCGACGTCCGCATAGCGCCTCACCGTGCCCCGCCGGCCCGCGTACAGCGCCATCCGGATGGACCCGACCTGTCTGCCGATCAGATTCTGCGGCGGACGCCGGGTCGCCCGAACGGCAATGTCGGCATCGCGTCGGGTCAGGCTGGCCAGTTCATTGCCGGTGTGCAATTCGTACGTCAGCAACGGATGCGTCGCACTCAGTTCCTTCAGCCCGGGAGCGATCAGGCCGTGAAGGATCGTGTCGGTCGTCGTGATGCGCACCCTGCCCGCCACCTGGACCGGCAAGCCCTGGGTGGCCGAGCGGGCCGCTTCCAGCGCAGCCTCCACCTGCTCCGCCTGCTCCGCCAGTGACTGCGCAAGCTCCGTGGACAGATAACCCGCACGGGAACGTTCGAACAGGCGCTGACCCAGTCCGCGCTCGATGCGCTGAAGCGACCGGAAAACCGTCGACGGGTCCAGACCGAGCCTTTCGCCGGCGACTGCAAGCGTGCCGGTTCGCACCATGGCCAGCACGACCTCGAGATCGGCGGCGCCAAGCTTGTAATGCGCCCTGGGCCTTGCAGTCGATTGCGTCAGTGCATTCATCGCTTGCTCCAATGCCTATTTTCATGGCGTCTTTGCAATCTTACAGTCTCTGCACCGGACTTTCCGGACCGAGCAAGACACTCAAAGGACTGACGACATGAAACTCTATTACGCACCCGGCGCCTGTTCCCTGGCGGTTCACATCGGCCTTCATGAAGTGGGCGCCCGATTCCAGGCAGTTGCCGTCGATCTCGCCACGCACAGCATCGCCGGCAAGGGGGACTATTTCGATGTTTCGCCCCGCGGCTACGTCCCGCTGCTCGAATTCGACGATGGCTCGCGCCATACCGAGGCGGCCGCCCTGCTGCAATACGTGGCCGACCTCGATCCGACCCATGCATTGATCGGGGCACCCGGCTCGTCGCGACGCCTGTTGGTCATCGAATGGCTCAGCTTCGTCAGCACGGAGTTGCACCGGATGTTCAGCCCCTGGCTCTGGCACAAGGAGACAGCCGAGTCCACGCTAGGGACTGTCAGAGAGAAACTGTCTGCCCGGTTCGCCGAACTGGATGCCTTGCTGTCCGACCGCGAATACCTGGCAGGCGATTACAGCGTCGCCGACGCGTATGCGTTCACCATCATCAGCTGGGCGACCTACCTGTCGCTGCCGTTGACCCCCTACGGTCACCTGCAAGCCTATCTCCGGCGGGTCGCGGCGCGTCCTGCGGTCCAAGCGGCCCTGAACGCCGAAAAACGGGGACGATAGTCCCCGTTGGGATCGGAACTAGGAGCCGCGACGGGGGTGTTCAAGCGGGCCGGACGCGCTTTCGTCGGCTGCCCAGACCAGGTAATCGCGGACCGCGGACCGCAGATCATGGCGCGGGAAGTCGCCTGCGATCGGCGTCAGATGTCCAATCGACAGCGGCGCGCGATCGGCAGACCCGTGGAAGTCGACGTTGGGCGCTACCGGGTCGATGGTCCACGTCAGATCGAGCCCCTCCACGGCCAACTGCCCGCAGAAATCGGCCACGGAGAACTGCGCGCCGGCGGCGATATTGACGACCTCGGGCAGCCGCTCCGAGTGGTACAGCACCGCTGCCATCGCGTCGGCGGCGTCGCGGACATACAGCCAGTCACGGCAGCCGGGCCTTGGCAAGCGCACCGGCGCACCCGATCGGGCGAGTTGCATGATCTGCCACATCGGGCTCGGCGTGCCCCGCGTCGGGGCCGCCTGCTCCCAGGGACCGAACACGCTGCCCAGCCTGGCCGCCGTGACGTCCAACCCGGCCTTGCGATACCGGAGCGCGATCCGCTCGGCGGCGAACTTGCTGGCTGCATAGACGCTCGCCGGCTGGGGTGGCGTCGTCTCTTGAAGCTCGGGCTGCAGGAAACCGGCGGCGCCGTAGACGGCAGCGGAGCTGACGATCACCACCCGCCCGACATGTCCGGCAACAGCGGCGTCCAGCAGGTTGACGGTGCCGGCAATATTCACCGAAACGCAGGCCTGAGCCATGACCAACTCGTCCTTCTCGGCCGGGGAAACAGCGGCTGCGTGGATAATGCGGTCGGGCCGAATTTCGCGGACGAGTTGGGTCAGCGCCGTGCCCTCGCGGACATCCAGCAGTTCGGAATGCAAGCTGCCCGGCAGACCTGCCCACCGTGCAACCGCGTTCGCCGGCAAAGGCTGACTGTCGCAGCTGACGACCGATTCCCCTCGCTTCAGCAACGCCTCGACCAGATTGAGGCCGACAAATCCAGAGCCACCCGTGACCAGGACGGTCATTTCAGGATTTTTCCCAGGAACCGACGCGTACGTTCCTGCCGGGGCTGCTCGAAAAGCGCTTGCGGCGGGCCTTCTTCGACGATCCGGCCTTCATCCATGAACACCGCCCGGTGGCCTGCCCGCCTCGCGAATCCCATCTCGTGAGTGGCGACGATCATCGTCATGCCCTCGGCGGCGACTTCCTCCATCACCGCGAGCACCTCGCCCACCAGTTCAGGATCCAGCGCCGACGTGGGTTCGTCGAACAACATCACCTTCGGCCGCATCGCCAGGGCGCGCGCAATGGCCACGCGCTGACGTTGCCCGCCCGACAGCTGCTCAGGATAAGCTGTCATCTTGTCGCCGAGCCCGACCTTGGTCAGCTGATCGCGTCCGATTTCCGCCGCGACGCTTATTGGCATCCTACGAACATCCGTCAGCCCCGCGATCACGTTCTCGAGCGCACTCAGGTGCGGCCAGAGGTAGAAAAGCTGGAACACCATGCCGATCTGCGACCGCATCGCCGCCAGCTCGCGTCCCCGCATGCGCCGCAATTTGCCGTTCGCTTCGTTGAAGCCCATGCGCTTGCCATCGAGTCTGACGATCCCGGCCGTGGGCTCCTCGAGAAAGTTAAGGCATCTCAGCAAGGTGCTCTTACCGGAACCGCTGGGTCCGATGAGCACGAGGACTTCACCGGGCTTCACCGCCAACGAGACCCCGCGCAAAGCCACCACCGATCCGAAACGCTTGTGCAGGTCGATCGCCTCGACCATGGGCCCCGACTCGCCCGAGACGATGCCTGCTTCAGCGCCCGCAGCATCCGACGCACGACCTGACTCCCGGCTCATGAAGTCCTGTTCAGTCCGAACTGACGCAGGCGGCGGGCACTCAGGCCACGTTTCTCGAACACCATCGCCCGCTCCAGGTAGAGCTGCAGCCAGGTCGGGGCCGAGGTGAGCACCAGGTAGATCAGGCCGGCGGCGGTCAGGATCTCGATGGCGCGATAGGTGGAACTGTAGATCATCTGCGCGGTCAGCATGAGTTCAGGCACGGTGATCACGGACGCGAGCGAGGTGTTCTTCGTGTGGCTGATGAAGTTGCTCATGTAGGGCGGGATGATGATCCGGACGGCTTGCGGCATGATGATCCGCCGGACGATTCGCGGGTAGGTCATGCCGACCGCCCGGGCGGCCTCGATCTGGCCGGGGTGGATCGCCTGGATACCGGATCGGATGATCTCGCAGTTGTAGGCAGTCGAACTCAGCGACATCGCAATGATGGCCGCCGGCAGAGCATCGAGCGTCAGTCCGAACAGCGGAGCGGCGTAGTAGATGAAGACAGATGCAGCAGCATCGGCGTACCGCGAAAGATCCAGACATAGGTCCAGATCAGCGCGGAAAGCCAGCGCGGGCCGGCGCTGCGGCCCAGCGCCAGCAACGTGCCGAGCGCCGTACCGATCGACTGGCTGACAATGGCCAGGAAGATCGTCAGGGCTGCCGCTTGAAGCAGGTGGGGCAGGAAGTCGATCGCTACCCGGAAGTCCAGTTGCATGGGTGTCTCGAGAACGCGGC
>JACCRJ010000673.1 GCA_013813615.1 Lautropia sp.
CTGATCGTCTGCCTGACCCCGAACCTGCCGCCGCAGACGTTCGGCGAACTGGTGGCCTATGCGAAAGGCAACCCCGGCAAGCTGAACTTCGCGATCGGCAGTGTCGGCTCCGGCGGCCACATCGCCACCGAATTGTTGAAGGGCCGCAACGGAATGGTCCTGTTCGTGCTGCCCTACAAGGGGTCGCAGCCTGCCTACGTTGACCTCATGAGCGGCGAGATCCAGGGCTTCGTCGAGCCGGCCCTCGGCGCCATGCCGCACGTCAAGAGCGGGCGCATCCGCGCCGTGGCCGTGACGTCCGCGAGCCGGCTTGCGGCCTTGCCGGACGTGCCGACGGTGGCTGAATCGGGGGTGCCCGGCTTCGAGTTCTACGCCTGGTATGGCCTCTGGGCGCCGGGGAATACGCCGCCCGCCGTCGTCACGCTGCTCAACACGGAAGTCAACAGGATCCTCGCCGAAGACGAGCTGAAGTCGCGGCTCGGTGATCAGGGTTTCGACACCCAGCAGTCGTCTCCCGCCGAGTTCGCCCGCTTCGTGCAGGACGACTTCAAGTCGGTCGGCAAGATCATCGGCGACGCCGGGATCAAGGTGCAGTGATCGCAAGCGGCCGTCATCGCAGGGCCTGACCGGTGAGCGAGACGAGGATCGGCGTCATCGGGCTCGGGCATGTCGGGCGGGCGCTGGCGGAGCGTGCCTCGGCAGCCGGATTCATCGTGCAGGGTTTGGACGTGTCGCCCGCCGCGGTCGCCGCTGCGCGGGCATCCGGAATCGCCGTGGCGCCGGATCTGGCTTCATTGCTGAAGACGTGCCCCATCGCGCTGGTGTGCGTATTCGATGACGGTCAATTCAAAGATGTCGTCGGCACGATAGCCGCCCGCGCGGTTTGCGCTGGCCGTCCCGAGCTGGTGATCAACGCGGCAACCTGCAGCCCGGCGGCGGTCGAGTCGGCGGCAGCCGAATTGCGGCGCCAGGAGATCGCCTTCATTGAGCTGCCCTTGTCCGGCTCCAGCGTGCAGATTCGCCTTGGCGAGGCGCTCGGGCTGGTCGGCGCAGACGACGCGGTGCTCGCGCATTATGTCGAGGTCATTACGGTGCTGAGCCCGCAGCATTTTCACGTCGGCCCGCCTGGCGCCGGTGCGCGGGCGAAACTTGCCTCGAACCTCGTGTTGGGCCTGAACCGTGCGGCGCTCGCCGAGGGCATCGTCTTCGCCGAACGCCTGGGCCTGGACGGCCATCGCTTCCTCGAACTGCTGCGACGCTCACCGGCCTATTCCCGCGCGGTCGACACGGTAGGCGCGAGAATGGTGGCGCGCGACTTCGCAACACGGTCGCGGCTGGCGCAGCACCGCAAGGACCTCGCGCTCATCCTGGCGCAGGCCGGCGGCGGGAACGCCGGACCGGGCCTGCCGCTTGCGCGGGCGCACCTCGACCTGCTGGACCGCGCTATCGCGCTGGGGCTCGGCGACTGCGACAACGCTGCGGTGATCGCCGCATTGACGACCACGACGGATGCCGACTCGCCGCGCATCGATTGAATCCATCCTCCTGAGGCGAACGCCATGCCTGCACTGCTTCTCCCCGACACCAGCGGCCTGCCGCGTACCTTTACGCTTTCCAGGCCGGCTGGCTATCCGCAACAGGCCGAAGGCCCGTTCAACCGCGTCGCCTATTCCGCAGCCCACGTGGTTGCCGATCCGTTATCGCCCGCCGATCCCTGGATCACCGCCGCCATCGACTGGGACACCACGATCGCCTACCGCAAGCGTCTGTGGGACCTTGGGCTCGGCGTGGCCGAGGCGATGGACACCGCGCAACGCGGCATGGGGCTGGACTGGCCGACTTCGCTCGAGCTGATCCGGCGGTCGCTGGACGCGGCGAAGGACCATCCTGGCGCCCTGGTCGCCTCCGGCTGCGGAACAGATCATCTGGTACCAAGCGTCACCTTGCGCCTCGACGACGTGATCGCCGCCTACGAATCGCAGATGGAAGCGATCGAAGCGCTGGGCGGGCGCCTGATCCTGATGGCCAGTCGCGCGCTTGCTGCCAGCGCGAGATCGCCGGACGACTATGCGCGGGTCTACGACCGCCTGCTGACGCAGGCCAGGGAACCGGTCGTGATCCACTGGCTGGGCGACATGTTCGACCCGGCGCTGGCCGGCTACTGGGGCCATGCCGATCCGATGGCGGCGATGGAGGTGGCCATCGACATCCTGAATCGCCATGCCTCGAAGATCGACGGCGTCAAGATCTCCCTGCTCGACAAGGACAAGGAGATCCTCATGCGTCGACGCCTCGCCTCCGGCGTGCGCATGTACACCGGCGACGACTTCAACTTCGCCGAACTGATTGCCGGGGACGAGAAGGGCTACTCGGACGCCCTGCTGGGCATCTTCGATGCGATCGCGCCGGCCGCCTCGGCGGCATTGGCGGCGCTGGCGAGGGGGGACGTGTCCAGGTTCCACCAGATCCTCGGCCCGACAGTGCCCTTGTCGCGCCACATCTTCTGTGCGCCAACCCGCTTCTACAAGACGGGCGTCGTCTTCATGGCCTGGCTCAACGGCCACCAGGATCATTTCATCATGGTCGGCGGCCAGCAATCGGCGCGCAACGTCCTGCACCTGTGCGAGCTGTTCCGCCTCGCCGACGCAGCTGGCCTGCTGGAGGATCCCGGGCTCGCCGCCGCCAGGATGACGCATCTGCTGGCGACGCAGGGGCTGGACGCCAAGGCGGCGCGATGATGGGCGGGCTTGCCGCGCCGTCGCCGGACCTGCTGTCTCTGAATAC
>JACCRJ010000682.1 GCA_013813615.1 Lautropia sp.
GTGCCGATCACGACCTGTGCCAGCGGCACCGCCTTCGACATCGTGGGGCAGGGGATCGCCAACGCCGACGGCCTGAGGAACGCGCTCGCAATCAACAAGCGAATGGCGGCCTCGGGAATCGAGGCAGCCGCCGCCGCGTCATGAAGGAGGCGGATTTCCCGATCGCCGACGCGCATCAGCACTTCTGGGATATCCAGCAGAACTACCATCCCTGGCTGCGCGACGAGCCGCCGGTGCCGTTTCGCTACGGCGACTACCGCAAGATTCGCAGGCGCTACCTTCCGGCCGACTATCTGGCGGACGTCGCGCCCCACCAGGTCGTGAAGACCGTGTACGTCGAGGCAGAATGGGATCCCGCGGATCCCATCGGCGAGACGCGATACATCGAGCGCCTGCGGGCGGAGACAGGCTTTCCGACGGTGATGGTCGCGCAGGCATGGCTGGACCGGGAAGACTGTGCTGCCGTGCTGGAGCAGCAGAG
Organism: Lautropia sp.; assembly: GCA_013813615.1. Taxonomy (GTDB): domain Bacteria; phylum Pseudomonadota; class Gammaproteobacteria; order Burkholderiales; family Burkholderiaceae_E; genus Lautropia. Next base: position 482 of record JACCRJ010000682.1, read on the forward strand.
CGGCTTCGAGTTCGTGCGCAGCATCCGCCACAAGCCACGGGCCAATCCGTCCGCGGCGAACGGGGAGCCCGGTGGCATGACCGACGCGCGCTGGCGCAACGGCTTTGCGCGACTGGCGCCGGCCGGCCTGCGCTTCGACCTGCAGACCCCGTGGTGGCATCTGCACGAAGCGGCAGAGCTTGCCCGCGCCTTTCCCGACACCACCATCATCCTCAACCACACCGGCTTGCCCAGCGACCGCAGTACCGGGGCGCTGGCTGCCTGGAAGCAGGCCATCGGGACGTTCGCGGCGTGCCCGAACGCGATGATCAAGATATCCGGCCTCGGGCAGCCTGGGCAGGCGTGGACGGTCGAGTCCAGCCGCGACATCGTGCTGACGGCGGTCGAAACGTTCGGTGTGGAGCGGACGATGTTCGCAAGCAACTTTCCCGTCGATAGCCTCTGCGCCACGTTCGACACGATCTTGACGGGCTTCCGGCAGATCGTCCAGGGCTTTGCGGATCACGAGCAGCGTGCGCTGTTTCATTACAACGCGGTTCGCATCTACGCGATGGAGTAGGCATGGACGAAGCAGGCACCACACCCCGGACCGGTCTTCATGGGAAGCCGAGGATCGGCTATGTCGGCATCGGCCTGATGGGCCTGCCGATGACCCGCCGGCTGCTGGAGCGCGGCTACGCCGTCACCGTCTGCGACATCGTCGCGGCGCGCACGTCGATGGCTCGCGCGGCGGGCGCCAGTGTGGCGTCGACTCCGGCGGAGGCGGCCGGCGACGCCGACCTGGTGCTGCTCAACCTGCCCACTACCGACGCGGTCGAACAGGCGGTATTCGGGGAGCACGGGGTCGCGTCCGCAATCCGGCCGCCGCAACTGCTCATCGACTTCTCCACGGTGAAGGTCGACAAGGGACGATCGCTGGCGGCGAATCTGCGGCAGAAGACCGGTTGCGGCTGGGTCGATGCGCCGGTATCGGGCGGGCCGCCGGCTTGTGCTGCCGGCACGCTGACGGTGATGGCGGGCGGCGAAGCCGCGGAGATGGAGCGGGTGCGTCCCCTGATGGCGGACATTGCCGGACACTACACGCCGATGGGGCCTTCCGGCGCCGGATCGACGGCCAAGATGATCAACCAGCTGATCGTCGGCTGTACGCACGCGGTGTTGGCCGAGGCCGTGGTGCTGGCTGAAGCGGCGGGCATCGACGCAGCGCGCATTCCGGAATGTCTCGCGGGCGGGTATGCCGATAGTTCGATGCTGCAGAAGCTGTATCCGCGGATCGTCGAACGCGACTTTGCGCCGCAAGGCTATGCCCGGCAGCTTCTCAAGGACCTCGAGATGCTGAGCGACTTCGCCGGGGGCCTCAAGTCGCCGCTGCCGATGGCAGGGCAGGCGTTGTCCCTCTACCGGATGCTTGTCCATCTCGGTTATTCCGAACTGGACACTGCGGCGATCTACAAGCTTTACGAGCCGGCCGACAAGCGCTGAACCGCAAGGGCATGAGCGCACTACCACAAGGAGAATGTTCGATGAACTGGAAGCTGAAAGCACTGCTGCCCGCAGCAGCCCTGGTGATGATCGCCGGTCTCGGCGCAGCGTCCGACGCGCAGGCGCAAGTGAAGCTGCGCTGGGCCCACGTCGGCACCGCCGGCGCGCCGCAGACGCTTTATGCGGACGAGGTGGCCAAGCTTGTGAAGGAGCGCTCAGACGGCCGGGTGCTGATCCAGGTGTTCCCGAACTCCCAGCTCGGCAACGCCGGCGAAATGGTCGACGGCGTCAAGTCCGGCGCGATCTCGATGGGTCATCATGAATTCGCGTCGCTCGCCAAGATCGTCCCGAATGTCGCAGTGTTCAACACGCCCTTCGTCTACCGCGACGCGGAACACAGCCTGCGCGCCACCGACGAAAAGACGTCGCCGGCGTTGAAGGAGCTCAACGAGGATCTGGTGAAGAAGGGCAACATCCGGATCGTCGGGAGCTTCTTCGCCGGCACGCGGCATCTGACCTCCAATGAGAAGGTGCTTTCCTCGAAGGACATGCAGGGCAAGAAGTACCGGGGCGTGCCGATCAAACTATGGTCGTCGATGTTGACCGGCATGGGCGCTGTCGCAACGCCGGTGGAGGTGTCGGAGCTCGCCACTGCGCTGGCGACCGGGCTGGTTATCGGCCAGGAGAATCCGCTATGCAACCTGCACTCGCTCAAGCTCTTCGAGGTCCAGAAGTTCGTGATGATGACCGGTCACATGCAGTCGACGCTGGCGGTGTTCGCCAACGAGCGGGCCTGGAAGGCGATCCCTGCCGCCGACCGCAAGATCCTCGAGGACACGATGGCCGAGGTCGGCCAGGCTACCCTGCAGTGGGACCGCAACACCACCGACAAGTGCCGCGCCGACCTCCAGGCGAAGGGCATGACCTTCGTCGAGAAGAAGGACGGGCTCGACATCGACGGGTTCCGCACGTCGGTCCTGGCGCAGGTCGGCAAGGACTTCCCGGAATGGCCTCCGTACATCGAACAGATCCGGGCGGTGAAGTAGCCGCGGCCGCGGGACCTCCGCCGAGATGCTGAAAGCCACCCTCCAGGCGATCCGCAGCGGGGTGCGCTGGATCAGCCTGGCGCTGCTCGCGCTGCTGATCGTCACCCCGCTTGCGCAGGTCTTCGTGCGGGGCGTCTTCAACGCCCCGATGGCGTCGGCCGAGGAGCTGGCACGCTACTTCCTGATCTGCCTGACTTTCCTCGCGTCTTCCTATGTGACGCTCGAAGGCGGGCAGATCCGGATGGAAGAGTTCCAGGGGGCATTGCCGGCCCGCCTGCGCTGGTATCTGCAGATGACCATCGAGGCGTCCGGCGTCGCCATGTTCGGGATGATCTTCCTGGCCGCCGCGATCACCATTGCCGATAACCTGGAGAACCAGACGCCGACGCTCGAGATGCCGTTCTGGCTTTTCATGGCGCCGCTGCTGGTCGGGTCGCTGCTGTTGATGATCGAGACGGCCATGCAGTTCCTGCACACGCTGCACCGCGGCCGGGCGGAAGAAAAGCACACGGTCCTCACCTAAAGGCATCCCCCTTGAACGGCTTTCTCCTCATCGGCGCGTTCCTGGCGCTGTTCGTGCTGGGTTTTCCGGTGGTCCTGGCGATTGGAATCCCCTGCATCGTCTATGTCTTCCTCAACGGCTTCCCCGTCGACCTGATCGCGCAGCGCACCCTGTACGCGCTCGACTCCTTTCCGTTGGTCGCCGTGCCGGTGTTCCTGTTTGTCGGCAGCCTGATGAACAGCGCCGGCATCTCACGGCACATCTACCGTTTTGCCGATACCGCCTCCGGCCGGCTCCCTGGCGGCCTCGCGCAGGTCAACATCGTCGGCAGCCTGATCTTTGCCGGGATGTCCGGTTCAGCGCTGGCCGATATCGGGGGGCTCGGGCGCATCGAAATCGACGCAATGCGGTCGAAGGGCTTCACCGGCGGCTTTGCTGCCGCCGTGACCAGTTCGTCCGCCATCATCGGGCCGATCTTCCCGCCGTCGATCCCCCTGATCATCTACGGCACGGTGACCGG
>JACCRJ010000709.1 GCA_013813615.1 Lautropia sp.
GCCATGCAGCGCCTGGTGGACCGCCTGCCAGGCGGCGCTTCTTGCGATGTCCACGATGACAGGGTGGGTGCCGCACGACCAACGGGTGGCGTGCATGATGATCCTCCTCTCAAACGGATCTCCAAAACATGAACGACCAGGAACGCGAGGCGATTGTCTCGATCGCATTGCTCGCCGCCTTCGCGGACGGCCGCAAGACGGAGTCCGAGCGCGAGGAAGTGCGGCGCGTGGCGGATACGCTGGAAGGCGACCTGCCAATGGCGGCGCTCTACCGCGACGTGCTGCTGAAGAAGACGACCGTGGGAACGGCCGCCGCGCTGCTGTCGACCCACGAGCTCAAGCTGCTCGCCTACGAGCTGGCGGTCGGTGTGGCGGATTCGGACGGCTTGCGCAGCGACGACGAGACCGCCTTCCTGGATAGGCTGGCGAAGGCGCTCGGCCTGGACGAGCGGATGACCCGCCCGCTGCAGGAGCCTGCGGACGCATTGGCAACCGTGCCGCTCGCATCCGGAAGTTCATCGCCTGCCGAGGGCTCGCCGGCGCCGCCGGTGGCGGATGAGCCGGACTGGTCCGAAGCTGACGCTGCCGTGGATCCCGAGGACAAGGCCGCTGCCGAGGTGGCCGGCGGCAAGATCTTCATCGGCACGGGAGACAGCAGCAGCAAGGCAATCACCGGCTCCGGGGCGGCGGCGGGCGAAGCGGAGCGAACTGCCGGATCAGCGGGATCAGCGGGGGTCGCAGACAGTGAAACCGACAAGATGATCCTCAACGCGGCGGTGATGAACGGCGCGCTGGAACTGTTGCCGCAGTCGCTCGCTTCGATGGCGATCATCCCGTTGCAGATGAAACTGGTCTACCGCGTCGGCAAGGCCCACGGCTATGACCTCGACCGCGGCCACATCAAGGATCTGCTCGCGACGATGGGTGTCGGCGTTACCGGGCAGTACCTGGAGGACGTCGGTCGAAAGCTGCTGGGCGGCCTCCTCGGCAAGGCCGGCGGCAGGCTGCTCGGCGGACTGGCCCGGGGCGCGACCGGTGTGGCGTTTTCTTTCGCCACCACCTGGGCGATCGGACAGGTCGCCAGACGCTACTACGCGGGCGGCCGGCAGATGGATCAGGAGATGCTCAGGCAGACGTTCGCGTCGCTGATGCAGGAAGCAAAGACCCTGCAGTCGCGTTACGCGCCGCAGATCGAGCAGCAGTCGAAGTCCATCGACATCGCCCGAATCGTGGACTTCGTCAAGGCGCGCTGAGTCGGCGGCCCGGCGAGCGGCCCGCCTTCTAGGCGTGGCCGGTAGAGCCGCCGCGAAAGGCCCCCACCACCCGGGTGACGAGCATCACGGCGCCAAGCGCGATGGCGCCGGCGACGATGCCGGCCACCGCATTGAGCAGCATCGGCGTCAGGGCACCCAGCAGGACGCCGACGCCCGGTATCGCGGCGGCCCCTTCGGTGGCACCCTCGATCCAGTGATGGGCGCTGGCGATCCCGTGGGTGAGGATGCCGCCGCCGACCAGGAACATGGCAGCGGTGCCGACCACCGACAAGGTCTTCATCAGGTACGGCGCAGCCGTCAGGATGCCGAAGCCGATCTTGCGCACCAGCTGTGCGGCGGTGCCGGGGCCGCTGCGCGTGCTCAGGTGCAGCCCGGCATCGTCGAGCTTCACGATCCCGGCGACAAGGCCGTACACTCCCACCGTCATCACCGTGGCGATGCCGACCATCACGGCGATCTGCGTCACGAAAGGCTCTCCGGAGACTGTGCCGAGCGTGATCGCGATGATCTCAGCCGACAGGATGAAGTCCGTCCGCACGGCCCCCTTGATCTTCTCCTTCTCCGCCGCGCCCAGGGGGCCCGCGGGCGCGGTGACGGCCCGCCGCGACGCTTGAAGGTGGGCCGCCCGCGCAGCGACTCGAGGATCCGCATCCGGCGCCAGGATAGCGGCTGCATCCGGCGACGCCGGCGCTTCGGCAATCGCGCCCTGCGCGCCCGGGTGCAAATCGTGGCCTGCCGCGTCGTTCTTGCCATGGAGGAACTTGTGGGCGAGCTTCTCGACGCCTTCGTAGCAGAGATAAAGGCCGCCGATCATCAGCAACGGTGTCACCAGCCACGGTGCGAAGGCGCTGATCGCCAGCGCGGCGGGAACCAGGATGCACTTGTTGAGCGCCGAGCCCTTGAAGACCGCCCAGACGACCGGCAACTCGTGATCGGCGTTCACGCCGGAGACCTGCTGCGCGTTCAACGCGAGGTCGTCGCCCAGCA
>JACCRJ010000714.1 GCA_013813615.1 Lautropia sp.
CTGCGGGCCCGCTACGACCTCTGCGAGGATCTTGCCGGCCAGCTCGTCGAATTCGCGCAGGGCGTGCACCACGACCTCGGCGTCTCGGAAGACGAAGTCCTGGCCCGGTGCCGGCTCGGACTCCTGCAGGCGCCGGCCCAGCTGGAGCCGGCGGAGGCAGTCTGGGTGGAGCGGCGGCTTGCGGAACTGTTGGGCTGGCCGTGGGAGGAAGAGGCCGAGTCGGGCGACGACACGTGAACGCTGCTTTGCTGACGCTTTCATTCCAGACGGTCATGGCACCGCCTATCATCGGTGACTCAGAGGGAGCAGCGGATGTCAATCGCGACGGAAACCTATCGCGTCCACGCCATCAAGTACGCCCACCACGACCGGCGCGCGTCGGCCAACTTCCTGGGCGGTGACAGCCACGACCTGCCGATGCCGCTCGACTATTTCGTCTGGGTCATCGTCGGCGAGTCCCGCACCTATCTGGTCGACACCGGCTTCGACCAGGAGATGGCGCAGAAGCGGGGGCGGACCATCACCCGGCCGATTGCGCAGGGGCTGAAGGAACTCGGCGTCGCCCCGGTGTCGGTCGAGGACGTCATCCTCACCCACATGCATTACGACCACGCAGGAAACGGCGACCTGTTCCCGCGCGCGCGCTACCACCTGCAGGACCGGGAGATGGCTTTCTGCACTGGACGGTGCATGTGCCATGCGACGCTGAACCACGCCTTCGAAGCTGCCGACGTCGCGCGGCTGGTGCACCGCGTCTTCGACGGCCGGGTCCGGTTCCACGACGGCGATTCCCAGGTCGCTCCCGGGCTGAGCGTGCACCTGGTCGGCGGCCACACCAACGGCCTGCAGGCAGTGCGGGTGCGCACGCAGCAGGGGTGGCTGGTGCTGGCCTCGGATGCTTCGCATTTCTACGCCAACATGGAGCAGCAGCGCCCCTTCCCGATCGTCTACAACGTCGGTGACATGCTCGAAGGCTACGCGCGACTCAACAGCCTGGCGGATTCGCCGCAGATGGTCGTACCCGGCCACGATCCGGAAGTCCTGAAGCGCTTCCCGTCGGGCAAGCGGGAGCATGAGGGCTGGATCGTGCGCCTGGACGCCGGCCAGCGATAGGAGCCTGTCGGGGTGGGCAAGGGGGCGCGTTCAGACGATCCGGCGGCGCCCCGCCTTGCTCGGCCCGCCCTTGCCGGCGTCGCCGGCCGCGGCGCGGGATTTCGCACCGATGCGACTTTCGGTGCCCGCCAGCAGCTTGCCGATGTTCCGGCGGTGCCGCCAGATCAGCAGCAGGCTCATGACGCCGATCACCAGCACCGCCGGGCGAGCGCCGAACAGCAGGACCCAGTAGAAGGGAGCAAAAACTGCCGCCACCAGCGCGGCCAGCGACGAATACCGGAAGAAGAAGGCAATGATCAGCCAGGTGGCGAGCGTTGCCAGGCCATGGATCGGGTTCAGCGCGATCAGCACGCCGACTGCGGTCGCGACGCCCTTGCCGCCGGCAAACCGGTGATAGAGCGGGTACAGGTGGCCGACGAAAGCAGCCAGCCCCACCAGCATGACCGTCACCGGCGCCAGTCCAAGTTGCGGCGCGAACCATCGGGACAACAGCACAGCGGCCACGCCTTTGAGCACGTCGCCCAGCAGCGTCAGCGCCGCCGCCCTGCGGTTGCCGCTGCGCAGGACGTTGGTCGCGCCCGGATTGCCCGAGCCGTAGGTATGCGGATCGGCAAGCCCCATCGCCTTGCTGACGACGACGGCGAAGGACACCGATCCCAGCAGGTAGGCCAGCAGGATCGCCAGCAGGTCGATCCAGATTCCGCCACCCGGATTCATGATCCGCTTCCCGCGCCGTGATTCACGCGCTGCCGGGTCTTGTGCCTGGTGCTCCGCTTCGTCATCCGTCCCATCCTGCGCTCGGTCCCCGCCCGGCGCTCATCGCGCCTCCTTCAAGGCGCACTCTACAGGAACGGCGACGCCTGGGTGGCGGGCGTGACGCAGACGTGGCGGACGTGCGCCATGGCGTATCAATAGAGCCCGAGCTGACGCGCCCGCAGCCTGGCCAGACCCATCAGCGCGCGGATATGCGGCACCTCGACGTCGAGTCGGCCGGCGATCTCGATCACCGACCCCACCAGCGCATCCAGCTCGATCGGGCGGCCGGCTTCGACATCCTGCAGCATCGAGGTCTTGA
>JACCRJ010000718.1 GCA_013813615.1 Lautropia sp.
GTGCAGGCCGACACTATTAAGGACGACGACCGCGAACTCCTCGATATCTTCCTGGTGGAGGCCGGTGAGGTCCTGGCGGCGATCCAGGAATCGCTGCAGCAGAGCCGGGCGGCTCCTGCGGACAACCGGCCGTTGACGACGATCCGCCGTGCGTTCCACACCTTGAAGGGCTCGAGCCGCATGGTCGGCCTCGCGAAGTTCGGCGAAGCCGGCTGGGCCTTCGAGCAGGTCCTGAACAAGTGGCTTTCGGAGGACCAGCCCGGCACTGGCCGGCTGTTCGAGCTGATCGAAGCCGGCCACGGACTTTTCAGCGTGTGGCTCGCCGCGCTGCACCGGGACCCGTCGGCGGTCATCGAATGCGAGTCCCTGGTCGCGCAATGCGAGGCGTTGCGCGAGGGCCGCGAATATGTGGAGAAGGCGGAACCACTGTTACCACTGGACCCGGTGAAGCAGTCATTCACCGGGCTGCCGGCGATGGCTGAAGTCGCGGCGGATGAGCCGGCCTTGCAGGCTCCCGCGCAGATTACCGTGCGCGAGCTTTCCGTCGAAGACCTGGAAGCGTTTGTCGAGGCGGATGACGAATTCGTCGTGGCCTCGGACGAGCCTGCAGACCCCGAGCTCGATCTCCTCCCGTCTTCCACTGAAGCCGCCGCGGCGCACCTCGAGATGGCGGATACCGCCTCCCTCCGGGCCTGGTTCGACGCCGAAGCCGAGGCCGGGACGGACGCCGAAGCCGAGGCCGGGGCGGACGCCGAAGCCACGGCCGATGCCGAGGCCGAGTCGGCGGCTCAAGCTGAAGCCGAGAGCGTAGCCGAAGGCGAAGCGTCCGATGAAAAGACGTCGGCGGAGAAGACGTGGATCGGCCTGCGGAGCATCGATGCGCAGCTGTTCGAGATATTCAATGCCGAAGCCGCCGAGACGCGGGAGCGCCTCGATGCCGAGCTTGCCGGCTGGCGGGAGCGCCGTGAGCTCAGCGCGCCGGAATCGCTGGTGCGGGCGCTGCATTCTCTGGTGGGCACTTCGCGTCACGTCGGACTGCTGCAGCTTCGCGCGATCGCCGAACCGGCCGAGCAGTTCCTGCTCAACCACGCCAAGGCGGCGAGACCGCTTCCGGCCGACCACCTCGCGCTGCTCTATGCGGCGATTGCGTCGATCAACTCGATGCTGGATCAGTTCTCCCGGCACATCGAGCCGCAGCGGGATGCCCAGTCGGAACGGGCGATGATGGATCTCGCGTTCCAGTGGTCCAACCCGGAATCGGTCGTCGAGCCGGTCGATGCCGACCGCTCGGTGCGCGGCGAAGCGCTTCGCAAGAAGGCAGCGCAGGTGCTCGGGGCGGCCAGGCAGGCTGTGGAAGTCGAGCACGACGTGTATCACGGGTTGTTCGACGAGATCGACCCGGACCTCGGGCCGGTCTTTTTCGAGGAGACCGACGACCTGCTGCCGCAGATCGACAAGGGCCTTCACCAGTGGCGTGCGCACCCCGCCGAGGAGGCCTCGCCCAACGTCCTGATGCGGCTCCTGCACACGATCAAGGGCAGCGCGCGGATGGCGGGCGCCATGCGCTTCGGCCAGATGATCCACGAGTTGGAAACCCGGGTCGAGGAGGCGATCGAACTACCCGAAGTGCCGGAGACGCTGGTCGATCAGCTGGTCGCGCAGTACGACCAGGCCTTTGCTGCCTATGAGGAACTGAAGGAGCCGGGAGAGCAGTCGCAGCCCGCTGCGGGAGGCATCTTCACCGTACCCGCGGCGGTTGCGGGAACCGTCATCCCGGCGGGAATGGACAAGGCCGGGGACGCCGCGGGGGCGAAGACTCGTCAGCCGGCGCCGCCGCTGCCTGCTCAGTCAGCGGGTACCGAAGTGACGCCGGCGAAGCGCGTCGCTGCTGCCGGCGCGAGCGCCGCGTCGCTCTCGGTGCATGCCGAACTCGATGCCCAACTGATGGCCGGCGCGGCGCAGGCTGCCGCCGCCGCCCAGCAGGTGATCCGGGTGAGGGCGGACGTGCTCGACCGGATGGTGAGCGAATCGGGCGAGGTGTCGGTCGCGCGCGCCCGACTGGACAGCGAGATGGCGGTGATCCGCCAGTCGCTTGGCGAATTGACCGAGAACGTCAATCGGCTGCGCGGACAGCTGCGCGAGATCGAGATCCAGGCGGACAACCAGGTGCAGGCGCAGATCGCGCATGCGAAGGATGCGCGTGCGGATTTCGACCCGCTCGAGTTCGACCGCTACACCCGGTTCCAGGAGCTGACCAAGATGCTGGCGGAGTCGGTCAACGACGTTGCCACGGTGCAGCAGAACGCGTTGCGTTCAGTGGAAGCAGCTACCCAGGACCTGGCGCGCCAGGGTCAGGTCAGCCGCAGCCTGCAGCAGAACCTGATGCGAATCCGGATGGTGCAGTTCTCGACTATCACCGATCGTCTCTATCGGGTGGTGCGCCAGGCGGCGAAGGACGCGGACAAGCGCGTCGTCATGGAGCTCAAGGGCGGCAACGCCGAGATCGACCGCAGCGTGCTGGAGCGGATGGCCGCTCCGATGGAGCACCTGCTCCGCAACTCCGTGGCTCACGGGATCGAGACGCGCGTCGACCGCATCGCGGCGGGTAAGCCGGAAACCGGCGAGCTGGTCGTGGCAATGCGCCAGGAAGGCAACGAAGTCATCATGAGTTTCGCGGATGACGGCGCAGGTCTGGACTATGCCAGGATCGAGCAGCGGGCGCGCGAACGCGGGCTGCTGCCCGAGGGCCGCAAGCCGACGGTGCGCGAGCTGGCCCAGCTGATCTTTGCGCCGGGCTTTTCGACGGCATTGGAAGTGACGGCGCTTTCTGGTCGCGGGATCGGCATGGACGTCGTTCGCGCCGAAGTCAGTGCGATGGGTGGGCGCATCGACATCGACGCGAGTCCCGGCGTCGGCACCTGCTTCACCATCCACCTGCCGGTATCGCTGGCAGTGAGCCAGGTGGTGCTGCTCGCGGTGGACCAGGCGAAGTTTGCGGTTCAGGCGGCGCTGGTCGAACAGATTCTGCAGGTGAAGCCGGAGGTGCTGGCGGCTGCCTACGAATCGCATTCCATCGAGTGCGATGGCGAAGCAGTGCCGATGTACTTCCTCGGCAGCCTGCTCGAGCTGCCGCAGTCGCGCCCGATCGCCCAGCGCCAGTCGCCGGTCGTCATCGTGCGTGCGGGCAGCTCCCGAATTGCACTGCACGTCGACCGGGTCGTGCCCAACCAGGAGGTGGTGATCAAGAACGTCGGGCCGCAGCTGGCCCGCCTGAGCGGAATCGCCGGCGCGACCATTCTCGGCAACGGCGATATCGTCCTGATTCTCAACCCTGTGCAGCTGGCGCTGGCGAGCATCGCTAACCAGGCCGGCGAGGGCGATACGGCGCATTTTGCCGCCACCGACATCGCCGCCACGGCCACGGTGATGGTGGTTGACGATTCGGTGACGGTGCGCAAGGTGACGCAGCGGTTGCTGGTGCGCGAGGGTTATACGGTTCTGCTGGCCAAGGACGGCGTCGATGCGTTGCGGCAACTGCAGGACGTGGTGCCGGATATGATGCTGGTAGACATAGAGATGCCGCGGATGGACGGGTTCGACCTTACCAAGAACGTGCGTGCAACAGAGCGGCTGCAGCACATCCCGATCATCATGATCACGTCGCGCACGGCGGACAAGCACCGCAACCATGCGTTTTCGCTGGGTGTGGATGCCTTTCTCGGCAAGCCTTATCCCGAAGACGAGCTGCTGCGCCACGTGCGTGGCTTCGCCACCCAGCGCCGCACCGAACGCACCTGGTAGGAATGGCCGGCCGGGACCGCGGTAGCGGCCCGCTTCCGTCCTGCTCAACCTCGTCGAGACGCCGACGGGTGCCCTTTCGCAGCGGGCTGGCGCCGGTATAAAGTTGCGGCCGCAGGCAGCGCATTACAATGTCCCGCAGAAACGTTCGGGAAAGCCTGTGGCGTCCACTACTGTAACAACCGACCTGAGCAACCACTTCCTGCTCGCGATGCCGAACATGGCGGATCCGAACTTCAGCGGCGCCGTCGTGCTGGTGGCTGAGCATAACGACCGCGGTGCGCTCGGTCTGGTCCTGAACAAGCCCACCACGATGACGCTAGGCACGCTGCTGCAGAGGATCGACCTGGCCACCTCAACCGGGAGCCTGGACCGCACCCCCGTCTTCTATGGTGGTCCCGTGCAGACGGATCGTGGCTTCGTGCTGCACCACCCCGGGGGGAAATGGAACTCGACCGTGGAGATCGGGCCCGAGATCTCGCTGACCACCTCGAAGGACATCCTCGAGGCGGTCGCCGACGGGTCCGGCCCCGAGCGGCTGCTGGTGACGCTCGGCTACGCCGGCTGGGGCCCCGGACAGCTGGAGGCGGAGATCGGCCAGAACGCATGGCTGACCGTGCCCGCCGACCCCACGCTGTTGTTCGACACACCGGCTGAGGAACGCTTCATCCAGGCCTACCAGATGCTTGGCGTCGACCCCGCGTTGCTGTCCCCGGCGGCGGGGCATGCATGAGCGCGCCGCGCGGCCGCCCGCCCGGCCGCCCGAAGGCGCGCACGATCCTCGCCTTCGACTACGGCGCGCGGCGCATCGGCGTCGCCGTCGGGAACACCATCACCCGGAGCGCCCGGCCGTTGCAGACGGTGTCCGAGGAAGCCACTCCACGGCGCTTCGGACGGATCGCAGAACTGCTGGATCAGTGGCATCCGGACTCGCTGGTGGTCGGCCGCCCGGTGCATCCGGATGGTGCGCCGCACGAGGTTACCGCCGCGGCCGAACGCTTCGCACGGCAGTTGACAGGCCGTTTCGGCCTTCCTGTGGAACTGGTCGATGAGCGCTTCAGCACGGTGGAGGCGCGCGGTCGACGCCGGGACGAGCGGGCCGCCGGCATGCCGTCCGCGGCAGCCCTGGGTATGGGTTCGCGGGAAGCGCTGGCGGACGACGACGCCGCGGCCGCCGCGGTGATCCTCGACCAGTACCTGGGGGCGCTCGAGAGCTGATGAAACCCCCGATCGATGCGGAGGCGCTGTACCTGGTCCTGCTGGAATCGCTGCGCAAGCGGCTTGCCAGGCACGACCTGGTGAAGGAGCCGGCCATGATCGGCGTGCACAGCGGCGGCGCCTGGATCGCCGAGCGCCTGCACAGGGACCTCGGGCTCGGCTCGCCGCTGGGCTATCTTTCCAGCGCGTTCCATCGTGACGACTACGGCGAACGCGGCCTGCCCACCAACGTCAAGGCGACCGCCATCAACTTCCCGATCGACGACCAGCATATCATCCTGGTCGACGACATCCTTTTCACTGGCCGGACCATACGGGCGGCGCTCAACGAGATATTCGACTTCGGCCGGCCTGCGCGTGTCGAACTCGCAGTTCTGCTCGACCGCGGCGGGCGCGAGTTGCCGATGCAGGCGGACCACGTCGGTGCAGTGATGCCCTTGCGCAGCAACGAGAGCTTCGTGCTGAGCCAGGAAACCAGCGGTCGCTTCGCCCTCCGGATCGAGTGAGAGCTCCCCTGACGCGCCTTCGGCGCTTTCCCCACTGGAGGCGCCGCCAGCGGCCCGGCGAAGCCGGATC
>JACCRJ010000720.1 GCA_013813615.1 Lautropia sp.
CAGCCCAGTGCCTTCCAGGCCGTCAAGTTGGCAAGGGTGACGCCGCCAGTCGGGATGAAGTCGAGGTTGCCGTTGCGCGCCGGACGCAGCGCGCTAGCGATTGCCTGCAGCGCCGGCGGCCCGCCGGCGGCCATCGCCGGGAAGAACTTCAGCAGGCTGTAGCCCGCCTCGCAGGCGCGCATGACCTCGCCGGCGCTTGCGACGCCCGGTACCCACGGCATGTCCTGCTCCTTCATGGCGGCGGCCAGCGCCGGCGTGAAGCCGGGAGACACGCACAAGGTGGCGCCGGCGCTGCGCACTTCCGCGACCTGCGCCGGGTCCAGCACGGTGCCGGCCGCGACCTTCATCGTCGGGAAGCGCCGGGCGACAGATTCCAGCGCCTTCATCGATGCGGGCGAGCGCAGGGTTATTTCGATCTGCCGCAAGCCTGCCTCGAGGAATGCGCCCGCGATGAACAGCGCGGCGTCCGCGTCGTCGACGACGACGACCGGCAGCACCGGTGCGACCAGCCATGCCGAAGGTGATTCGGGTTTCATTGCTACCTCCTGCTGGTAATCTTATTGCATGAGCGACAGCCCGCCACGTCCGATCGACCCGGTGGATCCGTTCACCTTCGTGCTGCATGGCTCCTCCGGCGACCTGGCCCGCCGCAAGATCCTGCCGGCGCTGGCGCACCTGGCTGCCAACGGCTACTTCCAGCCGCAGAGCCGGATCATCCTGGCCCAGCGCCAGCCGGTGACACCGGATGAGGCACTGGCGCAGGCTGACGAGTTCCTTGCCGGCAACGGCGAGGAGGCGGCACGCGCGGCGTTGACGGCGCTCAAGCCCCTGCTCTCGACCGTGGCGCTGACGCTGGGCGGGGCGCAGGCGGCCAGGAGTCTGGATGCCGCCGTCGAAGGCGGTCCCGCGCCGGTGGTCCACTATGCGGCATTGCCGTCCTCGCGGTTCGTCGACCTGATGGGGCTGATCAGGGGCGCGCGCGACCCGGAAAGACTGCGCGTGGTCCTGGAGAAGCCGCTCGGATCCTCCGGCGCGGACTCCCGCCGGATCGAGGACGTGGTGGCGCAGCACCTCGACGAAAGCCAGGTCTACCGCATCGACCATTACCTCGGCAAGCAGGCGGTGCAGAACCTGGTCGCGCTGAGGCTGGGCAACCTGATCTTCGATCCGCTGTTCAACCGCGAGCATGTCGCGCAGGTGCAGATCACGATCGCGGAAGACCTGGGCGTGGAGGAGCGGGCGGCGTCCTACGAGCAGAGCGGCGCGCTGCGGGACATGGTCCAGAGTCACATGCTGCAACTGCTGGCGACGCTGGCGATGGATCCGCCGATCTCGCTGGATGCGGACGCGCTGCGCGACGAGAAGCTCAAGATCCTGCGCTCGCTCAAGGTGCCGCGGGTGGGCGGGCGCGATTCGGACGTGGTCATCGGCCAGTACGTGGCCGGCCACATGAACGGCCGCCCGGTGCCGGGCTACCAGCAGGAGCGGGGCGTCGGCGCCCGGTCGATGACGGAATCGTTCGTCGCGCTGCGCACGGAGGTCAACACCTGGCGCTGGGCGGGCGTGCCCTTCCTGTTGCGCACCGGCAAGCGGATGCCGGAGCGCCTCGCGGAGATCGTCGTGCAGTTCCGCGAGGTGCCGGTCCAGTTGTACACGCCGGTGGGCGGCCAGTGGTCGGGCAACCGCCTGGTGGTGAGCCTGCAGCCGGAGGACAGCCTGCGCCTGCAGATCCTCGCCAAGGCGCCGGGGCAGCGCGACTGCCTCCAGCCGGTGGCGCTGAACCTGGACTTCTCCGACGCCTGGCGCATCCCCGTGCGGGACGCCTACGAGCGCCTGTTGACCGACATCTTCAGGGGCCGCCTGTCTCTGTTCCTGCGCCGCGACGAGGTGGAGGCCCAGTGGGCCTTCGTCGACCAGTTGCGCGCGGAATTGCAGGAGCGTGCGATGCAGCCGCTCGCCTATCCGGCCGGCAGCTATGGCCCGCCGGAATCGACGGCGCTTGCCTTCCGATCCGGCGGCGCCTGGTCGGAGTCGTTCAGGCTCGCGGGCTGCTGAGGCGCCCCACGAGGTCCCCGACGATGGCGGCTACCGGCGGGGCCACGTCTACTTCCAGGCCTTCGCCGGGCCGCAGCGGCTCGAGCGTCGCCAGCTGGCTGTCGAGCAGCGACGGCGGCATGTAGCGGTGCGT
>JACCRJ010000043.1 GCA_013813615.1 Lautropia sp.
CACCGATTCAGTCGGCGACGTCAGCACCTGCGGCTGATAGCGAATGCCCGCGAGCAGCGCCTTGATGGCCCGGTGGTTGAGCAGGTCCGGATAGCGCCGGATCGGCGAGGTGAAGTGCGCGTAAGCCTCGTAGGCCAGGCCAAAGTGGCCGCTGTTGAAGGGCGTGTAGATCGCCTGCTGCATCGATCGCAGCATCATCGTCTGGAGCAGCGCGGCATCCGGCCTCCCGCTGATGGCTGAAGCCAGCGCCTGGTAATCCTGCGGTGTCGGGTCCTCGTCGGGCTGCCCGATCTGCAGGCCGAGGCCGCCGAGGAATTCGCGCAGCCGGGCAAGCCGGTCCGGCGTCGGGCCTTCGTGGACGCGGTAGAGACCCGGATGCTTCAGACGCGTCAGGAAATCCGCCGCACAGGTATTGGCGCTGAGCATGCACTCTTCGATCAGCCGGTGCGCGTCGTTTCGCTCCTGCGCGACAATCGACTGGATCCTCCCGGCGGGGTCGCAGATGATCTTGGTTTCGACGGTGTCGAAGTCGACGGCGCCGCGCAGGTTCCGTGCTTTCAACAGCAGGCGGAACAGGGCGTGCAGATCGTTCAGTTGGCCGGCGAGCGGCGCCCGCTTCTGGGCCGCGACCGGGTCTCGGCCGGAGATGACGCCCCAGACCTCGTTGTAGGTGAGTCGGGCAGCGGAGTGGATGACCCCCGGATAGAACTGGTAGGCCTTGATCCGCCCCTTGGCGTCGATCACCATGTCGGACACCAGCACCAGCCGGTCGACACCAGGATTCAGCGAGCACAAGCCGTTGGAAAGCTTCTCGGGCAGCATCGGAATCACCCGGCGCGGGAAGTAGACTCTGGTGGATCGGGCCTGCGCTTCCTGGTCGAGCAGCTCCCCGGGCTTCACATAGTGGCTCACGTCGGCGATCGCCACCAGGAGACGCCAGCCGACCGCCGGCCTGGCCGGATCGAGGGGCTCGCAGTAGACCGCGTCGTCGAAGTCGCGTGCGTCTTCCCCATCGATGGTGACCATCGGCACGTCGCGCAGATCCACCCGGTTGCGATAGTCGACCGGCCGCAGCTCGTCCGGCAGGGCTGCCACCTCCCGCAGAACCTCCTCGGAAAACTGGTGGGGCACATCGAACTTGCGCACCGCGATTTCGATTTCCATGCCGGGGTCGTCGACTTCGCCGAGGATCTCCACCACGCGGCCGATCGGAGGGGTATGCTGGGTCGGCGGCTCGGTGATCTCGGCCGACACCACCTGCCCTGGCGTGGCGCCCATGGTGCCGCCGGGCTGGATCATGACGTCGTGCTTGATCCGCTGGTCCTCCGGCACGACCAGCAGCACGCCGCGTTCGTTGACCAGGCGGCCCACCAGCGTCCGGTGCGCCCGGGCGGTGACCTCGACGATGCTGCCCTCGGTCCGCCCACGCGAATCGGTCCCGGTACGGCGCACCAGCACGCGGTCGCCGTGCATGACCTTCTGCATCTCCCGCGGCGGCAGGAAGATATCGCCGCCGCCGTCGTCGGGCAGCAGGAAGCCGAAGCCATCGCGGTGCCCCGCTACCTTGCCGGCGACCAGGTCGATCCGGCTGACGGGCATCAGCCCGCCCTTGCGGTTCAACAGGATCTGACCGTCTCGCTGCATCGCCGCCAGCCGCCGGCGCAATGGAATGATCGCGTCGGGCCCTACTTTCAGTTGTACGGCGAGTTCTTCGGGGCTGGTCGGAGCGTCCTGTGAAGACAGGAGCTCGAGAATCGCCTGGCGGCTTGGCGGCTCAGTTGAGCTGGTCACTGTTTGACAAATCCTTGGAGGTCATTAAACTTGCGGCTCTCTTCCGTGCCCAGATGGCGGAATTGGTAGACGCACTAGGTTCAGGTCCTAGCGCCGGCAACGGTGTGGAGGTTCGAGTCCTCTTCTGGGCACCAACAAGCTAGGCAGAGAGCGGCTCTCCGGGCGTCACATACGTTCAGTACGTATTTGATACGAGAATGTCCTGCGTTCCTAGTGGCTGTGCGAGTCCAGGAGTTTACATGCCGGATTGAGCCAGCC
>JACCRJ010000074.1 GCA_013813615.1 Lautropia sp.
CTGCGGCGGGGGGCCCGGCGGACGCGCCGACGGCGGGGGCCCGGGGGCTCTCACCGCCGGCGGCTGACCGTAGCCCGGTGCCGGCGAACCGTAGCGTTCGCGGTCGTACTGTCGGTCTTGCTGGCGATCGGGCTGGCGAAAAACCGGCGGCGGGACCGGGTACGGCTGCGCCAGCGGCGGCCTGAACTCCGGCCTGGCAGCCGGCGGGTAGTACTGCGGCGGCCGGTGTTGCGGCGGGTAGTGGCGCGGATGCTCGAATTCCGGCCTGTAGCGGTGTGCCCAGTTGTGGCGGTCGCCGTACCAGGGACGCCGGCGGTAGTGGTCATCCCAGTAGCTGTCGACATGGAAGCCGATCAGCGGCAGGCCGATCACCGGGCCGTAGGTGATGACGGAAACGTTGGAGTTCTGGTACGGGTAGACCAGGAAACTGGCCGACATCCAGCCGCGATCGCCGTAGACCTCGACGTCGCACCACCGGTAGTCGGCGAGGCAGCCGTGGACATTGACCGCGGTGTTTTCGGGCACCCAGCGGACCAGCGGATAGTCTGCATCCGGACCGGCACGCAGGTTGACCGCGGTAGTGGTGTAAGCCTCCTCGGCAAAGGCGGCCGCCGGCAGGGCCAGGGCCAATCCGACGATCCAACTGCAGAAACCTGCTCGTTTCATGACGTCACCTGAGGAATGGGGCACCGACTCGTGTCGTTGCTATTCTGAAACGGGTGGCGGCCTCGTGCCGTTTACCCTGCGCGGGCAACACGGGGATGATGCTGACGAATGCACCAGAACTTCACAATTGACGACCCTGGCGCAACATGGGCGCAACGTGGAACAGGGGGAAGCGGTCAGGCCCGGCGTCCGAGCCTGCTACCAAGCCGGTCATCAGATACGAGGCGAGCCAGGTCACGCGTTGTAGTTCAGTTCGAGCCCGGGCACCGTCCCGCTCGTCGTACGCCCACAGACGCGCGCCGTCGGTTTCCGCGAAGTAAAGCGTCCGGCGCGCCACGCGCGTCAGGGTTCCGCGGCCGATTTCCACCAGGATGACCGAGCCGTCATCCATGGCGATCGGGCCCTCCGGAAACAGCAGCCCCGACGCCAGTTCGCGAATCTTCATCAACCCACGGTGTGAGAAGGCCGCTATTCTGCTCCTTCGGGCGGTTAGCATCCGGGATGATTCCGCGCGGTGAAGACGATGCAGTCGCAGCCTCGGAAAGCCTGCATCCGGGCTTTCTTCCCTATCGGCGCCTGCGCGACGAATTGCTCGGCCTGCCGTGCGCGCAGTGGGTCGCGCGCTGCAATCGGCTGGCATCGGGCCGCGACCTGCGTTCCTCCTCGGGTGCGCCGATCCACTTCGTCGTCGACGACGGCCGGGCAGGAGCGCTTGGCTACGAAGCGGCGATCCTGAGCGAAGGCCGCATCGCCTGCCGGCCGGACGCGCGAGGAGCGCTGCATGACCTGCACAACGCCTTGACGTGGCTGACATTCCCGCTCGTCAAGGCAACGCTCAACCGCCTGCACCTCGCCCGCCCCGATCGCGGCGCGGGCGGGCGCGGCCCCATTCGGGATGCGGTGACGCTGCTCGACGAAAACGGCTTGCTGTGGTTGAGCGATTCGGTCGAACTGAACCAGCAGTTGCTGGCAAAGGACTGGCAGGCGCTGCTGGTCTGCAATCGCGATCGGGTTCGCCGTGAAGTGACCCCGGTCATCATCGGCCACGGCCTGCTGGAGAAACTGGCCAGGCCGTACAAGGCGATGACTGCGCACTGCCTGGTCTGCGGCACTGGCGGTGCCGGCGCGCTGCCCCAGGAGCCCGCCGCGATCGACGCGGCGGTTGCCGCAGCGATTGCTGCCGGCTTTGCCTCGGCCGCGCCGCCCACGCTGGCGCCGCTGCCGATCCTGGGCCTGCCTGCATGGGATCACGCCAATACGGATCCTTCATACTACGACGACGCCCGGGTCTTCCGGGTTCAAAGGTAACGCCCGGGATCGCAGATGCTGCTCGGTTGCATTGCAGATGACTTCACCGGCGCTTCCGACCTGGCCAACACCCTGACGTCGGCTGGCATGCGGACGGTGCAGACCATCGGCGTGCCGCGGCAGGGCGGCGTCGAGGCTGATGCGGTCGTCGTTGCCCTGAAGTCGCGCAGCATCGAACCCGCCGAAGCGGTGCGCCAGAGCCTGGCTGCGCTGGCGTGGCTGCAGGCTCACGGTGCGGAGCAGATCCTCTTCAAGTACTGCTCGACCTTCGACTCGACGCCCGAGGGCAACATCGGCCCGGTCGCGCAGGCGCTGCTGGATCAGCTCGGGGCCCGGATCACCGTTGCCTGCCCGGCGTTTCCGACCAACCGGCGGACCATCTACCTGGGCCATCTGTTCGTCGGCGAACGGCTGCTCAGCGAGAGCGGCATGCAGCACCATCCCCTGACGCCGATGACGGATCCCGACCTGGTCCGGTGGCTGCAGCGGCAGATGCCCGGCAAGGTCGCGCTGCTCGATCTCGCGGTGGTCGCGCGGGGGGCAGCCGCCGTACGCGAATGCCTGCGGCAGCTGGCAGCCGACGGCGTGCGGGTGGCAGTCGCAGACGCGATCACCGATGAACACCTGCGCTCCCTCGGTGAAGGCTGTGCCGAACTCGCGCTGATCACCGGCGGCTCCGGCATCGCGCTCGGCCTGCCCGAAAACTTCCGCCGCACGGGGCGCCTGGCACTCACGTCGGCGGAGCCGGTGCAGGTCGGCGGGCGGGCGGTGGTGCTGTCCGGCAGCTGCTCCAGCGCAACCCGCGCGCAGGTCGCCGCTTATGGCACGGAGGCGCCGTCGCGCCTGGTCAGCGCAGAGGAGATCTGCGGCCAGCGCCTGACGCCCGAGCAGGTCGCAAAGTGGGTGCTGGAGCAGCCGTCACTACCGGCGCCGATGGTCTACACCAGCGCCGATCCCGCAGCCGTGGCCCAGGCTCAGGAGCAGTACGGCGCGCAGCAGGTGGCGCAGGCGATCGAGTCGTTCACCGGCGGCCTGGCTGCGCGGTTGCTGGCGCATGGCTTCAGACGGTTCATCGTCGCCGGCGGGGAGACTTCGGGCGCCGTGGTGCAGGCGCTGGGCGTGCGCCAGCTCGCCATCGGACCGGAGATCGACCCGGGCGTTCCGGCACTGCGCGGCGTCGATGTCCCGGTGGGCCTGGCCCTGAAATCCGGCAACTTCGGCGCGGCGGATTTCTTCAGCAAGGCGGTGCGCCAGGTCGGCTGACCGCTGGACGCCGGTCTTCCAAAAACTCGCCGAATCGATCATGGCAGATGTCCGGTGCACGGGCGCTGCGCAATCCTGGAGGAGCACATGAAAATCCTGATTACCGGCGGTGCCGGATTCCTTGGCCAGCAACTGGTGCGGGCCCTGTTGCAGGAGGGTTCGATCAAGCTCACGGATGGGAGCGGGCGGGCGGAGGATCACGAGATTTCGCGGATCGTCTGCTTCGACGTGATCGAGGGCCAGATCACCGACCCGCGGGTCGTCAACAGGTCCGGCGACATCGGCGACGCGTCGACGGTGGCAGGGCTGATCGACCGGGAAACCGGCGTCGTCGTGCATCTTGCGGCGGTGGTCAGCGGCACTGCCGAAGCCGATTTCGATCTCGGCATGCGGGTGAACCTGGACGGCACCCGCAACCTGCTCGATTCCTGCAGGACTCAGGGCCATCGGCCGCGCCTGCTGTTCTCCAGCTCGATCGCTGTCTTCGGCGGCGACCTGCCGGCGATCGTGACGGATGCGACGACGCCGACGCCGCAGGGCTCCTACGGAACGCAGAAGCTGATCGGCGAGTTGCTGGTGCAGGACTTCACGCGCAAGGGCTTCATCGACGGTCGTAGCGTGCGGGTGCCCACCGCAACCGTGCGGCCGGGTTCGCCCAACGGCGCCGCGTCCGGTTTCGCCTCGGGGATCATCCGAGAGCCGTTGAGCGGCGTGCAGGCGCTGCTGCCGGTGCCGGAGGAGACAGCGATGTGGGTCGCCTCGCCGCGCGCGATCGTGAGGATGTTCCTGCATGCCCTGATGCTGTCGCCGAAGGACTGGGGATGGCATCGCAGCATCAACCTGCCGGGCTTCGTCGTCACGATGACGCAGGCCATCGCGACCCTGCGGGAGATCGGCGGTGATGCTGCGGTCGCGCTGGTCAAGCGCCAGCCGGATCCGCAGGTGCAGAAGCTGGTCTCGACCTGGGCGGCGCGATTCGACACCGCGAAGGCGAAGGCGATGGGGTTCAAGGCGGACAGCGATTTCGGACAGATCGTCCGGGCGTATGTGGAGGACAACCGGGGGGCGGTTCGGCTACCTGTGAATCTCTAGTCTAGGGAAACTGCGAGGTGCGGGAGTGGCGCGTAAGCTGCTCGGGAGCGAGAGGCTGCGCTGCTGTCCGACCCCTCAATTCCTACGCGGCTACTTCGGCGGAAGCGTCGGGTCGCTTTCGGGGCCGCGCAGGGTTCGGGTGGGAAGGGTGGTGCGGCTGGTGGTGGTGCGGGTTGAGGTGGCGACGGGGCTGTTGGCGCTGGCGGAGGGGACCTGCAGGTTCATGCGGTAGGGGCTGCCCGGGTCACCGGCTACGCTGACGATCAGACTCACTTCCGGGGCGGTCACCACCTCGCCGGACTGGAACACCACGTAGTCGCCGACTGCAGGGCGCATCACGGTGAAGTCGCGCGCCGGCAGCGGCGCATAGCCGCGGGGTACCTCGGTTTCGCGGACCAGGAAAGTGGATGCCGTGACGCGGTCGCCTGCAGGGGATCGGACCGGCACGACCACCTTGAGGCGTTGGCCCTGCTGGGAGAGCACGCTGGGCCCGCCGAACTCGACGGCGCCTTCCACGGCAAGGGCAGCCGAAGCCGACGCAGCGAAGGCAGCCGAGACGATGATCAGGACCAACGGCTTTAAGGTTTTACAGTTCATGGCGATATCCGGGTGGGGCGGCTTGGCCGGCCCTCGCGGCCCTCGTGGACACGTCCCGGCAGGCGGCAGAGGCGGCAGATAGGCGGCAGGATGGGCATAGGGGGGCGCTTCTGTCCACCGGTCGATGACGAATGGTCGGATCCGGGGAAGCGGCGCAGCGTCGCCGCAACGCTCGGGCGGCTGTACCGGGCGTAGGTGAAGCGGAGGATCGCTGCTACAGTCGATGCTGGAGCGGGTCGGACGGTCGCCGGGGCTTTGGTCCCGGAGGAAGGTCCGGACTCCATCGGGCAGGATGCTGGCTAACGGCCAGGCGCAGCAAGCCGGTTCACGCCGGCCCAAGGCGACGGAAAGTGGCACAGAAAATATACCGCCGCCCGGGCGCAAGCCTGGGCGGTAAGGGTGAAATGGCGAGGTAAGAGCTCACCGCATTGCTGGCGACGGCAATGGCAGGCCAAACCCCATCCGGAGCAACATCAAATAGGCACGCGATGCGGCTGCACCTCGGTGAAGCCGCGCAGAGCGCCCACTCGAGCGTGCGGGTAGATGGCTAGAGCCGGCGGGTAACCGCCGGTCCAGAGGAATGACCGTCGCGCCGGCAACGGCGGACAGAATCCGGCCTACAGACCCGCTCCATTCCTTTCGAGACAGGCTCCCGGCGGAATAACGTCTACCCGGCTGCGGACCGCTTCGCACGCCGGCGGGCTTTGGCGGGCCCGCGGCTGGCCAACGGCGACCGCGGCGACCGCGTTTACCCGCGTTTACCCGCGTTTACCCGTTTACCCGCGTTTACTCGCGTTTACCCGCGAGAGATTGCCTTCTCGGTGG
>JACCRJ010000116.1 GCA_013813615.1 Lautropia sp.
GCCCATCCGACAACGCCTTGTCCGGATCCGGATGCGTCTCCATGAAGAGGCCGGCAATGCCTGAGGCCATGGCCGCCCGCGCCAGCACCGGCACGAATTCCCGCTGGCCGCCGGACTTCTCGCCCTGGCCGCCAGGCAGCTGCACCGAATGAGTGGCGTCGAAGACAACCGGGCAGCCGGTCTCCCGCATGATGGCGAGGCCGCGCATGTCCGCCACCAGGTTGTTGTACCCGAAGGTGACGCCGCGCTCGCACACCAGGATGCAGTCGTCGTCGACCCCGGCTTCGCGCGCGGCCGACTTGGCCTTCGCGACGACGTTGCGCATGTCGTGCGGGGCGAGGAACTGCCCCTTCTTGATGTTCGCCGGTTTGCCGCTGGAAGCGACCGCCGTGATGAAATCCGTCTGACGGCACAGGAACGCCGGCGTCTGCAGCATGTCCACGACGTCGGCCACTGGCTTGATCTGGTCGATCTCATGGACATCCGTCAGCACCGGCACCCCGATCTCGCGCCGCACGTCAGCCAGGATCCGCAAGCCCCCTTCCATCCCGGGGCCTCGGAACGACTGTCCCGAACTGCGGTTGGCCTTGTCGAACGAGGACTTGTAGATGAACGGCACTCGCACGGCAGCACAGATCTCCTTGAGGGCGCCGGCCGTGTCGATGGCAAGCTGTCGCGATTCGATGGCGCACGGGCCGGCAATCAGGAAGAAGGGCTGGTCCAGCCCGATTTCGAAACCTGCGACCTTCATCAGGCCACCTTGCGAACGGCGTTGCGGGCAGCCCGCGCCAGCGCCGCCTCGAGATAGGAGATGAACAGCGGATGGCCGTTGCGCGGATTGGAGGTGAATTCCGGATGGAACTGCACGCCGACGAACCACGGATGCGCCAGCTTGCCGGCGGTGGGCAGCTCGATGGTCTCGGTCAGGCGTTCGGCGGGGGTCCGGGCGGCGATAACCAGACCAGCCTGCTGCAGGCGCTCGACGTACTCGTTGTTGACCTCATAGCGGTGCCGATGGCGTTCATTCACCGAGGCCCCGTAGATCCGCCCGATCAGGGTGCCCGCCTCGACCGTGCAGCGCTGGGCACCCAGTCGCATGGAGCCGCCCAGGCCGCTGGTGACGTCGCGACGCTCGATGCTGCCGCTGCGATCCGTCCATTCGGTGATCAGCGCCACCACCGGATGCGGCGTGGCCGGATCGAACTCCGTGCTGTTCGCGCCCGCCAGGCCCATCACGTTTCGGGCGAACTCGATGACCGCCAGCTGCATCCCCAGGCAGATGCCCAGGTAGGGAATCCCGTTCTCCCTCGCATGGCGGATAGCGTCGATCTTGCCTTCAACGCCGCGCTTGCCGAAGCCGCCGGGTACGAGGATCGCGTCGAAACCGGCCAGCACTGCCGGGCCTGCCCCTTCAAGCTGCTCAGAATCGATGTATTCGATGGCGATCCGCGAGGCAGTGTGCATGCCTGCGTGGACCAGCGCTTCCGTCAACGACTTGTACGACTCCGTCAGGTCCACGTACTTGCCCACCATGGCGATCCGCACTTCCTGGCGGGGATTTTCCAGCCGGTCGATCAGGTGGTCCCACATCGACAGGTCCGCCGGCGGCGCCTCCAGCCTGAGGATGTCGAGAACGATGCCGTCCACGTGCTGCTCATGCAGCATCCGCGGAATCTTGTAGATGGAGTCCGCATCCCAGACCGAAATGACGGAGTCGATCTGGACGTTGGAGAACATGGATATCTTGGCGCGCTCGTCGTCCGGGATCGGCCGGTCTGCCCGACACATCACCAGGTCCGCCTGGATGCCGATCTCACGCAGCTTCTGCAGGGAGTGCTGGGTAGGCTTGGTCTTGAGTTCACCTGCCGACGGGATGAACGGCACCAGCGTGAGGTGCACGAAGCAGAAGTTGCCGCGGCCGCGCTTCAGGCTCATCTGCCGCACCGCTTCGAGGAACGGCAGGGACTCGATGTCGCCGACAGTGCCGCCGATCTCCACGATGGCCACCTGCGCTTCGGTCGCGGTACCGACCCCGGCGCCGCGCTCGATGAAAGCCTGGATCTCGTTGGTGATGTGCGGGATCACCTGCACCGTGCGGCCGAGGTACTCGCCGCGGCGCTCCTTGCGGATCACGGAATCGTAAATCTGGCCGGTGGTGAAATTATTGGTGCGGCGCATGCGCGCCGACACGAAGCGCTCATAGTGACCGAGGTCCAGGTCGGTTTCCGCTCCGTCTTCGGTCACGAAAACCTCGCCATGCTGGAACGGACTCATCGTGCCCGGATCGACGTTGATGTACGGATCCAGCTTCAGA
>JACCRJ010000131.1 GCA_013813615.1 Lautropia sp.
GTCCGACAGCGCGTTGCGGGCGGTCGGCCGATTCAGCCAGACGGTTGCCACCGCGCCCACGCGCTCGACGAGGACATCTGCATCGCCATCCATCCGAGTCTCCGACTGGTGTGATTAGGCTGACCGACCGTCGGTCCACTCCTGCCTGACAGGAGGCCTAGATTACTATGCGCAAGGACTCGAGAGCACATCGCATGCTGGAAGGAATTCAGGGCGTCGCCGCCCAGGTAGGATCGGTCGTCGTCGGCAAGCACCCGCAGATTCGTCTGGCGATGGCCTGCCTGCTGGCACGCGGCCACCTTCTCATAGAAGACCTTCCCGGCGTCGGCAAGACCACGCTGGCCCATGCGCTGGCCGTGTCGCTGGGGCTCGACTTCAAGCGCGTGCAGTTCACCAACGACCTGCTGCCTGCCGACATCACCGGCGCGACCATCTACCGCCGCGACTCCGGCCAGTTCACGTTCATGCCCGGGCCGGTGTTCTCGCAGATGCTGCTGGCCGACGAGATCAACCGCGCGTCGCCCAAGACGCAAAGCGCGCTCCTGGAAGCGATGGAGGAAAGGCAGGTGTCGGTGGAAGGCCGGCCTCACAAGCTGCCCCAGCCGTTCTTCGTCATCGCCACCCAGAACCCGCAGGATCAGATCGGCACTTTTCCCCTGCCGGAGTCGCAGCTCGACCGCTTCCTGATGTGCATCGAGCTTGGCTATCCGGACCCGAAGGCGGAGCGCTCCCTGCTCGAGGGCCGTGACCGCCGCGACCTGCTGTCCGCGCTCAAGCCTTGCCTGGACCCGGTGAAGCTGATGACCATCCAGCAGGCCATCCGTGAAGTCAAGGCGGCCCCGGCCCTGATCGACTATATCCAGAACATCCTCACCCAGTCTCGACGCTCGCCGCTGTTCTCCGAGGGCTTGAGCCCGCGGGCCGGCCTCGGGCTGCTGCAGGCCGCCCGTGCCTGGGCGCTGCTGGACGGTCGCGACCACGTGTTGCCGGACGACGTGCAGGCCGTGATCACGCCGGTTGCCGGCCATCGCCTAAGACCCGCCAAGGGCGCCGCCACCAGCCACCGCGCCCGCAGCGAACTCGTCGCCGAACTGGTCAAGGCTGTGGCGGTGCCTTAGGGTCCCCGGGAAAGCCGTGGACCTGAGCAAGGGAGAGGCCGCGACCTACCGGCTGGTTGACCGGATCGCGTTGCGCATGAGAAATGCTGAAGGCCCGCGCAGCGGTGACTACACACTCAACCGCAAGCGCATCTACATCCTGCCGTCGCGCGCCGGCCTGCTGTTCGCCGGCGCGATGGTCACCATGCTGCTGGCCACCATCAATTATTCGCTTGCCCTCGGCTACGTCCTGACCTTCGTGCTGGTGTCGGTCGGGATGGTGTCGATGCTGCACACGTACCGCAACCTCGCCGGCCTGGTGCTGCGCCCCGGCCGGGCAGATCCGGTACATGCCGGCCAGCTCGCGGAACTGAGCATGACGCTGGCCAATCCGTCAAGACAGGTGCGCTACGCGGTGCAGGTGGAGGTGCCGGGTAACCAGGAGCCGCTGATCCACGACATCGCGGCCCAGGCTGAGAAGATCGTCACGGTGGCCATCCCGACCAAGCGGCGCGGCTGGATGCCGGCGCCCCGGTTCACGCTCTCCACGACCTTTCCGCTGGGGTTGTGGCGGGCCTGGACCTACTGGCAGCCGGCCGCGCGGGTGCTGGTGCATCCCTGGCCGGAAACCCCGGCGGCGCCGCTGCCGGAATCGAGCCAGACGGACGGGGAGATGCAGAGCCACAGCCGCGGCGACGACGACTTCAGCGCCGTGCGGCCGTACCGCGAAGGCGATTCCTTGCGCCGGCTCGCCTGGAAGGTGATGGCCAGGAGCGCCGACGACGCGCCGCTGACCAAATCCTTCGAAAGCGGCAGCGGAGGCGAACTGCTGCTCGACTGGCGCAGCCTGCCACCGGCACTGGATCTCGAAACGAAACTGTCGCGGCTGACCCGCTGGGTGCTGCAAGCGGAAGCGGCCGGGCAGCGCTTCTCGCTCGCCGTGCCCGGCTGCAAGATCGACCTGGATAACGGCGCCACCCATCGGGCAGCCTGCCTCGAGGTCCTGGCCACCTTCTCGTCGGCCGATCCCGCCGATGCGGGCTTGAAAACCGCCGCTGCAGCCACGGCTGGAGCAGACGGCGGATGAAGAAGCCGCGCCGCGCATCCCGCCTGTCCATCCGGGTGCTCGGCGGGCGCCTGGGCCCCGCCTGGGAGCGGGACCGGCGCGACACCCTGTTCCTGATGGGCGCGGTGCTGTTGTCGGTGCTGCCCCAGGTGGCCTACCTGCCGCTCTGGTGCAGCGCCGGCTTCTTCATCCTGTTCACCTGGCGGCTGGGACTGATCTTCAGCGGCCATGCCCTGCCCGGCGCAGCATCCAGGCTGGCTGCGGCAGCCGCCATCGTCGGCGCGGTCTTCGCGCAGTACCACACCTTGCTCGGCAGGGAGGCCGGCGTCGCGCTGCTCGTCCTCTTCCTCGGCCTGAAGCTGATGGAGATGCGGGCGCGCCGCGACCTTTTTGTCGTGATCTTCCTCTGCTGCTTCCTGCTGTTGACCGGCTACTTCCATTCGCAGGGGATCATGATGGCGGCCGCTACCATGATCGCGCTGCTGACACTGGTGGCATCGATGCTGACGATGCAGTTCCGGCACGAGGAGATCCCGGTTCCACAGCGGTTGCGCTACGCGTCGGTGCTGCTCCTGCAAGCGATTCCGGTGGCGGCTGCGCTGTTCGTGCTGTTTCCACGGCCGAGCGGACCGCTGTGGGGCCTGCCAGACGACGCCTATGGCGGCCGCACCGGCCTGTCCGATTCGATGTCGCCCGGCGAGATCGCCAACCTCGCCGAATCAGAGGAGGTGGTGATGCGGGTGGGCTTCGAGGAGCAGCCGCCGCAGGTCAGCCGCATGTACTGGCGCGGACCGTCGTTCGGCGAGTTCGACGGCCGGGTCTGGCGGCCGTCCCGCTACGGCTCGAGCCTGCCGCCGCAGCCGGAGGTCCGGCTGCGGGCAGGACCCGCCGACGCGGTCCGCTACACCGCCACGATGGAGCCTTCGGCCGGCCGCTGGGTGCTCGCCATGGAGACGGCGACCCAGGTACCGGTGGTGGACGGCCGTCGGATCATGATTTCGCCGTCGTTCGAACTGATCGCGAGCGAGCCGCTCGCGGAGCGGCTGCGCTACGTCGGCGTGGCGCAGCTCGACGCGCAGATCGGGCGCAACGAAAGCCGTGCGACGCTGCAGAACTGGCTCGGCCTGCCGGCGGGCTTCAACCCGCGCACGCTGGAGATGGCGGCACGCTGGCGCGCAGAAGGCGACACGTCGGTGCCGGCGCTGGTGGAACGCGCGATGGACTGGCTCCGTCGCGACCGCTTTACCTACACGCTGACACCCCCCCTGCTCGGGCGGCACACGGTCGATGAATTCCTCTTCGACACCAAGGCCGGCTTCTGCGAACACTTCAGCAGCGCGTTCGTCGTGCTGATGCGCGCGCTCGGCGTGCCGGCGCGGGTCGTCACCGGCTACCAGGGCGCGGAGCGCAACGAGGTCGACGACTACTGGATCGTGCGGCAGTCGAATGCGCATGCGTGGGCCGAGGTATGGATGGAAGCAAGCGGCTGGACCCGCGTCGATCCGACGTCTGCCGTGGCGCCGGAGCGGATCGAGCGCGGCGCCACGCGCGCGCAGCAGCGCCGCACGAGCAGCGCCTTCGGCAGCGAGGCGTGGCTGCGCAGCTGGCGCCTCAACCTTGACGCGCTGACGCACAGCTGGAATCAGTGGGTGCTGGCCTACGACCGGTCCAGGCAGCAGTCCCTGCTGGCCCGCTTCGGCATCGACATCACCGACTGGCGCGAGGCCGCCGGCGTGATCGCCGGGGTGCTGGGGCTGCTGCTCGGCGCGGTCGCGCTCGGCACGCTGCGGCCACGCATGCCCAAGGATCCGGTGGAGCGGCAGTTCGACGAGTTCTGCCAGCGGCTCGCGGCCATCGGCGCGGAACGCTTTCCCTACGAAACGGCAAACAACTACCTCTACCGCATCGACCGCCTGCTCGACCCGGACCAGAGCGAGCTCGCCCACGACATCGTGGCGACCTACAATCGCTTGCGGTACGATCTGGGGTCCAGTCAACGCGATATCCTGGAGCAGCTCAAGCGGATGGTTCGCTCGTTCAAGCCCTGAAGACCTGCAGCAGAGGCCGCCGACCCCCCGATGCCCGTTACCCGATCCGCCGCCGCGCTGCCTGCTGCGGTCACTGCTACCCTGGCCGGTGCGGCGATCTTCTTCAGCCTGATGTACGGCACGGCCGTCGCGCAGGTCAAGCCCGCAGGCGCCAGCT
>JACCRJ010000157.1 GCA_013813615.1 Lautropia sp.
GCTCTACATCACGGCCGACAGCAGCCTTTACCGGATCCGCACCAACAAGCGGGGCCACCACCTCCAGCAGCGGTGACGAGGGCTGGCACCTTACTTCGGGGAGCGAGAGCATGACACGGCTCAGCGAGCAGCAGTTCCAGCGTGACGGAGTCCTGTTCCCGATCGACGTGTTCCGGCGCGACGAGGTGGACGCGTCGCGTGGCAGGCTCGAGGCGCTGGCGCGAGCCGAGGGCGGCAAGCTCTCGAGCGGGACGAACCAGAAGCCGCACCTGCTGCTGCCCTGGCTCGCCGACGTGATCCGCGAGCCGCGCATCCTCGATGCCGTGGAGAGCGTGCTCGGGCCCAACATCCTCTGTTGGGCCTCGGGCTTCTTCTGGAAGCCGGCCGGGGACCCGGCCTACATCTCCTGGCACCAGGATTCGACCTACTGGGGCCTGTCGGCGCCGGATGTCGTCACCGCCTGGGTCGCGCTCAGCGAAAGCAACCAGGCCAACGGCGCGATGGAGGTGATTCCGGGCACCCACCTGATGGACCAGGTGCCACACAAGGACACCTTCGACGACAACAACCTGTTGTCACGTGGCCAGGAAGTGGCGGTCGAGATCGACGCAACCAGGGCAGTGCGGCTCGACCTGCGGCCCGGCGAGGTGTCGCTGCATCACGTTCGCCTGGTGCACGGCTCGCCGCCGAACCCGTCGAACGAGCGGCGCATCGGCTTTGCGATCCGCTACATACCGACGTCGGTGCGGCAACTGCATGGCGACGACGCGGCCACCCTCGTTCGCGGCGTCGACCACTTCAACACGTTCGAGCATGAGCCGGTGCCGACGGGGGACCTGCAGCCGGAAATGGTCCGGCTTCACCAGGAACTGACCGAGCGCAGCGCCCGTATCCTCTATCGGGGCACCGGGATCAAGTCCTACAGCGATTCGGCGGCGCGAGGCGCGTACCGGTAGGAGGCTGCCTCCTATGCGCCGGCGGCGTGTGCTGCAGCGGGCCGTGCTGCGGCGGGCAGTGCAGCAGCTGCCGCGTTCGCCGCCGGCCGGGCGCCGATCGCCTGGTCCAGCCATTCGATCCAGTGCATCATCGGCGCGTCGGTGCCTGACTGCAGGTGCGTCAGGCAGCCCATGTTGGCCGACAGGATGACGTCCGGCTTGTTCGACTGCAGGGCGTCCAGCTTGCGGTCGCGCAACTGGTGCGACAGGTCCGGATGCAGGACCGAATACGTCCCGGCGGAGCCGCAGCAGAGATGCGAATCCGGCACCGGCAGCACTTCCGCGCCCCAGGCCGTCAGCAGACGCTCCACGTCGCCCCGTATCCCTTGACCGTGCTGCAGGGTGCAAGGCGGGTGGAAGGCGACGCGGCGTCCGGCCAGCGCGGGCTGGCTGGGCTGCAGGGCGGCGCCATACCGCGCCTGCGCCGCCGCCTGCAGGCCGGCCAGCCGTTGCGGCAGCCATTCGATCAGGTCGGCGGTCGAAGCCGACACCCGGGCGGCACGCTCCGCATAAGCCGGGTCGTTGCGCAGCAGATGGCCGTACTCCTTGACCAGTGACCCGCAACCGGAGGCGTTCATCACGATCGCTTCGACACCGGCTTCCAGATAGGGCCACCAGGCGTCGATATTGCGCCGCGCATCCGCGAGCCCTCCGTCGTGGTCGTTGAGGTGGTAACGGATGGCGCCGCAGCAGCCCGAATCGGGCTCGATGACGGCCTGCACACCGAGCCGGTCCAGCACGCGCGCGGTTGCCCGGTCGATACCCGGCATCATCGCGCCCTGGGTGCAGCTGTTCAGCAGCAGGACCTTGGCGAGGTGCGAATCGGTCGGCCAGGGACCGGGGTCGTGCGCGACCGGAATCTTGTTCTTCAGCACCTGCGGCAACAGCGGCCGGACCATCTTGCCGACCCGCATCGCCGGATCGAACAGCCAGCGACGGGTGAGGCCTTCCCGCAGCGCCGTGCGCACGACCCGCTGGGCCAGCGGCCTTTGCACCCGCTCCTCCACCAGCTTGCGGCCGATGTCCACCAGCCGGCCATAGCGCACGCCGGACGGGCAGGTGGTTTCGCAATTGCGGCAGGTGAGGCAGCGATCGAGATGCGTCATGGTCGTCATCGTCGGCTTGGCGCCTTCCATCACCTGCTTCATCAGGTAGATGCGGCCGCGCGGCCCGTCTTTTTCGTCGCCGAGCAGCTGGTAGGTGGGACACGTCGCCGTGCAGAACCCGCAATGCACGCAGGCGCGCAGGATGGCGTCTGCCTCCACGCCATCGGGCGTGTTCTTGAACCAGTCGACGAGATTCGTTTCCATTCAGCCGTGGGGGTCAGAGCCAGTCATACATCCGGCCGGGATTGAAGATGCGGTTCGGATCGAACTCCTGCTTCAACCGGAGGTGGATCTGCCTGATGGGTTCTTCAAGGGGATGGAACCGGGCGACCCGGGCGCGCGGGCCGGCGCGAAACAGCGTGGCGCTGCCGCCGACGCGGGTCACCAGGTCGCGCAGGGACTGGGGCGACGCATGGTCGTGAACCGGCACATGCCAGCGCAACGCCCCGCCCCATTCGATCAGCTGGCGGCCGCTCAGTTCCAACGGCGGCGTGACCGACGGCAGCGAGAGGCGCCACAACACCGGCGCATCCGCGAAAAAAGGATGGGCCTGCTCCCGAACCGACCGCCACATCGCATTCGCCTTTTCCGATGCGAGCCGCTCGCCGCCCAGGCGCTCCGCCGCCGCACCGACTGCCGCAGTCGCGCCGGAGAGGCGCACCCACAGGCGGCCGTCCTCCCAGAGCGTCGCCGAGATCGGTAACGGCTGGCCGCCCCACTGATTGCAGCGGCGGATGCCTTCGGCTTCGCTGATGTCGAACCCGAGCGTCTGTTCGGCGGCGGGCAGCGGCAGAACCTTCAGCGAGACTTCGGCGATGACGCCGAGCACGCCGAGGGATCCCGCCAGCAGCCGCGACACGTCGTAGCCGGCCACGTTCTTCATGACTTCCCCGCCGAACCGCAGGACATCGCCGCGGGCGGTGAGCAGGACGGTGCCCAGGACGTAGTCGCGCAGCGAACCGGCAGCCATGCGCCTCGGTCCGGAGAGCCCGGCGGCCACCACGCCGCCGAGCGTGGCGGCGGAACCGAAGCCGGGCGGCTCGAAAGGCAGGTACTGGCGGTTGGCAGCGAGCGTCTCCTCCAGTTCGGCCAGCGGCGTCCCGCAGCGGGCACTGATCACCAGCTCCGTCGGCTCGTAGCTGATCACGCCGCGGTTGGCGCGGCAGTTCAGCACCTCGACGCCTTCCGGCGTGTCGCCGGATGTGGACGTCGGCGGCGTGCCGTAGAAATCCTTGGTGCCGCCGCCGGTGATCCTGAGCGGCCGGCGGCCGCGGTCGGCCGCAATCACCTGCTCTCGCAGCGCGGCAAGATCATGCTCCATCACGATGGCCATCAGAAGCGCGGCAGGTCTGGGAATGCCAGCCGGCCGTGCTGCACGTGCATGCGGCCATACTCCGCGCAACGGTGAAGGGTCGGTATGGCCTTGCCCGGGTTCAGAAGTCCGGCCGGATCGAAAGCGCGCTTGACCGCGAAGAAGGCGTCTCGCTCGGCCGCCGAGAACTGGACGCACATCGAATTGATCTTCTCGACGCCGACCCCGTGCTCGCCGGTGACCGTGCCGCCCAGCTCCACGCACAACTCCAGGATCTCGGCGCCGAACAGGTCCGCGCGCTCCCATTCGCCCGGGACGTTGGCGTCGAACAGGATCAGGGGGTGCAGGTTCCCGTCACCGGCATGGAAGACGTTCATGCAGCGCAACCGGTAGCGGACCTCCATGTCGGCGATGGCGAGCAGCATGCGCCCAAGGCCCTTGCGCGGGATGGTGCCGTCCATGCAGTAGTAGTCGGCGGAGATGCGGCCCGCCGCGGGAAAGGCATTCTTCCTGCCTGACCAGAACAGCAGGCGTTCGGCCTCGGACTGCGACACCGCCAGCCGGGTGCAGCCGGAATCCCGCAGGACCCGCTCCATCGCCGCGATCTCCCCGGCCACTTCCTCCGGCGTGCCGTCCGACTCCACCAGCAGGATGGCCTCGGCCGCCAGGTCGTAGCCTGCCTTCACGAAAGGCTCCACCGCGCCGGTCGCCTTCTTGTCCATCATCTCCATGCCGGCCGGAATGATGCCTGCGGCGATGATGGCGGCGACCGCATCGCCGGCCTTCTGCACGTCGTCGAAGGAGGCCATCACGACCTGCGCCAGCAAGGGCTTGGGGACCAGTTTGACGACGACCTCGGTGATGACCCCTAGCATTCCTTCCGAGCCGACCATCAGCGCCATCAGGTCGAGTCCGGGGCTGTCGAGCGCACCGCCCGCGCAACCGATCGCGCTGCCGAAGGTCACGACATCGCCGGTGATGGTGACGGCCCGCACCGAGACGACGTTGTGCACCGTCAGGCCGTACTTCAGGCAGTGCACGCCGCCGGAATTCTCGCTGACGTTGCCGCCGATGGTGCAGGCGATCTGCGACGACGGGTCCGGTGCGTAATAGAGGTTGTAGGGCGCGGCAGCCTCGGAAATGGCGAGGTTGCGCACGCCCGGCTGCACCCGTGCCGTTCGCGAGAGGGGATCCAGGGCGATGATGCGGTTGAACCGCGCCAGCGAAAGGACCACGCCCGCCGCATGCGGCATCGCGCCACCCGACAGGCCGGTGCCGGCGCCGCGCGCGACCACCGGCACATCGAGCGCATGGCATACCTGCAGGACCTGGCAGACCTGCTGCTCTGTCTGCGGCAGGGTCACGACCATCGGCAACTGGCGGAACGCCGTCAGGCCGTCGCATTCATACGGACGGGTGTCCTCTTCGCGGTAGAGCAGCGCACCGGCCGGCAGGATCTCCCGCAACGC
The DNA here is from genome assembly GCA_013813615.1 of Lautropia sp. GTDB lineage: Bacteria > Pseudomonadota > Gammaproteobacteria > Burkholderiales > Burkholderiaceae_E > Lautropia. The sequence continues at coordinate 4,883 of JACCRJ010000157.1, forward strand.
CGCCACCACCTGCTGCTGCCGCTGCGGCGGCGGGCCACCGGTGAAGTCGGCATGGCGCTGGTCGCGCGGCAGCGCGGCAGCCGCCCCCGCGCCGGTCTTGGCAGCCGTCTCCATTGCCGCGACTTCGGCTGCGGGCAGGGAGGTGG
>JACCRJ010000164.1 GCA_013813615.1 Lautropia sp.
CCGGCAGCTGCGTGAGGCGCACGCCGGTGGCCATCCGCACCGCGTTCAGGATGGCGGGCGCCGTCGCGACCAGCGCCGGTTCGCCGACGCCCTTGGCGCCGTATGGTCCCAGCGGCTCCGGATCCTCCACCAGCCAGGTGGTGATCGGCGGGATGTCGCCGGCGGTCGGAATGAGGTAGTCGTGCAGGTTGTCGGTCCTGCCGCTGACGTACTCCTCCATCAGCGCCATGCCGATGCCCTGCGCGATGCCGCCGTGGATCTGTCCTTCGGTCAGCGTCGGGTTGATGGCGCGGCCGACGTCATGCGCCGCGTGGATGTGCAGCGGCTTGACCGTCCCGAGATCCAGGTCGACCTCGACCTCCGCCACCTGCGCGGCAAAGCCGTAGGTCGCATAGGGCACACCCTGCCCGTCCGCATCCAGCGGCACCGTCGGCGGATTGAAGGTGCCGCTGCCGGCGGCAACGTCGCCGCGATGATCAGCCGGCATCTCGGCAAGATCCAGTTCGACTTGCGTCCCGCCGCGGTCCCGGATCACCAGCTTGCTGCCCGCGATCCGCAGCTCGGGCAGTTGCGCCTGCCCGTCGCCGGCGCGCGCCAGCCCGGCCATCGCCGCGAGCTTCGCGCGCAGGTCCAGGCCCGCCAGCCGCGCGGCGTTGCCCGACACGAAGGTCTGCCGCGAGGCAGAGGACTTGCCGGCATCTTCGGTCGCGTCGGTGTCGCCATGGATCTGGTCGATGAGCGCAACCGGCACGCCCAGCGCCTGCGCGGCGATCTGCGGCATGATGGTATAGGTGCCCTGGCCGATCTCCTGAGCGCCGTTGTACAGCATGAAGCGGCCGTCGCGGCGCAGGCCGACTGTCATCGTCGATGGGTTCGCCATCACCGTGTTGCCGATCCCGTACCACATGCAGGCGATGCCGGCCCCTCGCCGCAGCGGCGAGCCGTCGGCGCCGGCCGCGTCGTTGAAGCCCCGCGCCCGCTCGAGCGACCCGGCCCACGCAGGGCGCAGGCGATCGAGGCATTCGCGCAGTCCCACGCTTGCATGGAGCCTCTGCCCGGTGGGAGTGCTGTCGCCGGCGCGCAGGGCATTGCGGTAGCGGAACTCGAGTGGGTCGATGCCGCAGGACTGCGCAAGTTCATCGAGCAGCGCTTCGCCGACAACCGTCGACTGCGGGACGCCGAAGCCGCGGAATGCGCCGGCGATCGAGTTGTTGGTGAGAACGGCCCGGGTCAGCGCGCGCACGTTCGGCACCCGGTACGGCCCGCTCGCGTGGATCGGTACGCGGTTGGCCACCGTCGGCCCCCACGACGAATAAGCGCCGGTATTGAAGTCCCCCTGAAAATCGTAGACGAGCAGCTCGCCCTCGGCGCTGCAGGCGGCTGTCGCGGTCATTCTCGCGGGATGGCGCTTGGTGGTGGCGATCATCGATTCCGGCCGGTCCCATACGGTCCTGACCGCCCGCCCCGCCTTCTTCGCCGCCACTGCCAGCAAGGGCTGCACCGACAGGTCGAGCTTGCCGCCGAAACCGCCACCGATGGCCGACGGCTCGATTCGCACCCGGGCGGGGTCGATGTCCATCACCGACGCGACCTCGTCCCGGTCCAGGTAAGGCGTCTGAGTGCAGACGAAGACATGCACCCGTTCGCCCTGCCACACCGCGTAACCGGCCTCGGGTTCGATGTAGGCATGCTCGACGTGGCGGGTGACCACCTCGAGGCTCGCACTGTGCGACCCGGGCGGCAAGGCCGCCAGTGCCGCGTCGACGTCGCCGGCGTTCACCCGGCCGCGGCAAAGGATGTTGTCCGGCCAGCGCGCATGCAGTGCGTCTTCCGGGTCGGCCTCGGCCGCATCGAGCGCGGTCTCGCACTCCGGCATGGCAGGCCGCAACTGCCAGCGGATCGGCAACGCGTCGGGATCCACCGCCATCACCGCGTCCTTCTCGCCGACCAGCAGCAGGACCGCCTCGCCCCGAAACCGCACCTCGCCGTCGGCCAGCACCGGCTGGTCGCGAAGTTCCGGGAAGATCGCGAACCGGTTGTGCGGAACGTCCGCGGCGGTAACGACCGCGTCGATGCCGGCATGCTCCTGCATGAAACCCGCGAGATCGCCGATCACGAAACGGGCGCGCGCATGCGGTGAGCGGATGCAGCGCATCCAGAGCGAGTCGACCGGAAAGCGGTCGGCGCCGAACTGCTCCGCGCCGGTTACCTTGGCGACGCCGTCGAGGCGAGGCAGTCGCGCGCCGACGGCCTGCAGGCCGTCGACCGCACCGGCGGCACCGGCAGCACTGGCCGCGCTGGCCGCATCGGCGGCACTGGCCGCACTAGCGGCACTGGCCGCACTAGCGGCACTGGCCGCAC
>JACCRJ010000179.1 GCA_013813615.1 Lautropia sp.
TCGCCCAATCCATCGGTCCTACCTCTCGGTGGTGGCCCCTGAGGCTTGCGGCGCCGTGACGCGCCGGTAATCTGGCGGTCGTGGGTCACGGTGAGAACTTGGCTTTACCAGGGGCCGTGCTCCATGCAATGAGGACCAGGAGCGCGATCTGCATGGGCAATCGCAGTATCAGCAGCCAGTAGGGCACGCCAAAAAGCTCGGGCTGCTGCAGCATGTAGATGTGCGCTGGCGTGACCGCTACGGTCAGTGCGAAGAGGCCCCAACCTGCTGCGCGGCGCGTAGGGCGCCAAAGCAGACCGGCAGCGCCTGCCAGCTCGAACACGCCACTGACCAGCACCACGGCGCGGGGCCAGGGGATGTAGGGTGGCACGATGCGCATTTCTGTTTCCGTCGCGGCGAAATGCGCGTTTCCACCGATGAAGAACCAGAGGAATACCACGGCCAGTCCGGCATGGCGCCAGGCGGATGTGGACATAACTGCAGTTCCGCTCATTGGTCATCGGCCGATGCTCAGGCGGGGGCGGCATGGTAGCCGAACGGCAAAGATGGTGCCATTCGCCTGGAACACGACCTAGGGTATTCCATCACCCGAGCCGGAAAGGTTTGTTTCAACCGCGTCGAGCCGATTAAGCTACCATGTAAACGTTTACAAGGAGACCCGTTATGACGTTTCGCCGATTACTCCTCGCCTGCACCTTTTTGACGTGCCACGCACTACCTGCTGCCGCGGAAGATTATCCCAACAAGCCGATCAGCATCGTCGTCCCTTTCGCCGCCGGCGGGGGCGTTGACATCCTGACGCGGGTGCTTGCTCAGCACCTGACCGATCGTCTCGAGGCTCGGGTCCTTGTGGAAAACCGCGTTGGAGCGGGGGGAAACGTAGGAGTCGACATGGTCGCCAAGGCAGCGCCTGACGGCTACACCTTCGTCATGGCTACAACCGGCACGCATACAATAAATCCGGGGCTTTACCGGAATCTGCCGTTCAACGCAGAGAAAGACTTCAAGCCGGTGACGCTGATTGCGTCCGTGCCTAACCTGCTGGTCGTCAACACGTCCGTCCCGGCGAAGTCTGTTCAGGAGTTGATCGACCATGCGAGGTCGAAGCCCGGCGCGCTCAACTTCGGATCGTTCGGCAACGGCACTTCAAACCACCTGTCCGGTGAGTTGCTCAAATCGACGGCTCACATCGACGTCGTGCACGTTCCATACAAGAATGCGCCGCAGGCCGTCACCGATTTGATCGGCGAGCGAGTCGCGTTCGCCTTCGTCAACACGCCCTTGGCCCTGCCACACGTCCGCGCAGGCAAACTCCGCGCATTGGCAGTTACCGGCAAACAGCGTTCTGCCGCGACTCCCGAATATCCGACGATGGAAGAGGCAGGCGTCGAAGGCTTCGTCGTCGAATCCTGGTATGGATTGATGGCACCCGCCGGCACGCCGGACAAGATCATTCAGCGGGTGCGTGCTGCAACCATTGCCGTATTGGCTAAGCCAGAAGTCAAGGAATTCTTCATGAAGCAGGGCGCCGATATTGTCACGTCAACGCCTGAGGCATTCGCGACGATGGCTGCGAATGAGCGGGATCGATGGGCGCAGATCATCAAAGCCTCCGGTGCTCGGATCGACTGACCCTGGAGGGAAGGGCACATGAAGTCGTTTCCACCTCGCACCAACTTCCTGCTCGTGATGGCTGACCAGATGGCTGCCGCGCCATTGCCGATGTATGGCGGCAAGGTGGTTAGCGCGCCTCACCTCAGCGCGCTTGCACAGGACGGCGCAATCTTCGAGAACGCCTACTGCAACTCCCCTATTTGTGCACCATCGCGGTTCTCGATGCTGACCGGCAGGCTCCCGACGTCGATAGAGGCTTTCGACAACGCGAGCGAGTTTCCGGCGTCACTGCCGACCCTTGCACACTACCTTTGTGCCGCCGGATACCGGACGATCCTCTCGGGAAAGATGCACTTCATCGGGCCAGACCAGATGCACGGCTACGAAGAAAGGCTCACGACGGACATCTACCCGGCAGATTTCGCCTGGACCCCGAACTGGCTGGCGGGCCCGACCGACGCGCCTTCCGGCATCAGCATGCAAAACGTCATGCAAGCGGGCCTCTGTACTCGCAGCCTGCAAATGGACTACGACGATGAGGTGGAGTACTTCGCGACGCAGAGGCTGTATGACCTTGCGAGAGAGCAGGAACGAAAGCCCTTCTTCATGACGGTCTCTTTCAGTCATCCGCACCCGCCGTTCACGATCGGCAGCGAGCATTGGAACCGCTATCGGCGGGACGATGTCGACATGCCGAAGATTGCGCCGATACCGTTCGAGGAACGAGACGTCCAGAGCCAGTGGCTGCATCTATCCCACAGCGCGGATCGTCAGGTCGTTACGGCGGATCAGATCCGGAATGCTCGTCACGCCTACTACGGGATGATCTCCTACGTGGACGACAAGGTGGGCCGGCTGATGGCCACGCTCGAAGCCTGCGGCATGAAGGAGGACACCATCGTCATCTTCACTGCCGACCATGGAGAAATGCTCGGCGAGCGGGGCATGTGGTACAAGCAGAACTTCTTCGAGCAGTCCTGCAAGGTGCCATTGATCTTCAACGCGCCAAGCCGGTTTGCCGCCCGCCGTGTAGCGCGGCCGGTCTCGCTTGTCGACCTGCTTCCGAGCCTGGTGGAACTTGCCGGAGCCGCGCCCGACTGGGCGGATCCTCTCGACGGCATCTCCCTCGTGCCATTGCTCGAAGGCGACGACAGCACCGCGCAACGCAGCGTCATCGCGGAGTATACGGATATGGGGGTGACGGCTCCGTGCAGGATGATCAGGCGCGGCTCGCTCAAGCTGATGTACACCCACGGTCAACCCTGGCGGCTTTACGATCTTGCCAACGACGCCGATGAGCTCGAAGATGTCGCTGAAAAGCCTGCCTACCGGGAAGCGGTCACCAGGCTTCAGCATGAGCTTCTGGAGAACTGGAACCCTGAGCTCGTTCTGCAGAAGGTGCTGACGAGCCAACGACGGCGCCTTTTCATCAGGAAGGTTTCACAGGCGTCCGGCAAGCTCCCGGACTGGAGCTACCAGGCCACTCGTGACGACCGGCGGCGCTACGTCCGTTCGAGCGGTGCGGCTGGTGCCAAAGCGCGGGCGAGATTTCCCTTCGTTCCCTCTGTGGATGACAGGAGTTGAGTCAGACTTCCTCCAGGCGCACAAGCGCGAAAATACAGGAAGTCGCGCGACTGGCAGGCGTGTCGATTGCGACTGTGTCCCGGACATTCAATCTGCCCGAGCAGGTGAAGCCAGCAACGCGAAGCGTTGTCGAAGGCATAGCCCGCCAGCTTGCCTACTACCCGAACAGGTCGGCCAGCACGCTGCGGACACAGCGCAGCAAGGTTCTGGGGGTCGTGTTGCCGACGCTGCTTAATCCGGTCTTTGCGGAATGCATGGCAGGAATCGCGGTGGCCGCCAAAGAACGGGGTTACGCGATCATCCATGCAACGACGGAGTATCAGCTTGCAAATGAGGAGCAGGCGGTCAGTGAACTGCAGTCGCGAAGCGTTGATGGGTTCATCCTCGTTGTCTCGAACCCAAGGACGTCCAGGGCGCTTGAGCGTGTGCGCGCACAGGGAGTGCCCTATGTGCTTCTGTACAGCCGCGAGGCGGGGCACCCATGCATTTCCGTCGATGGCGAGAAGGCCTTGGAAGAGTTGATCGAGCGGCTCGCAGGGCTTGGGCATCGAAGAATTGCGATGGTCAGCGGCCAATTGCAGGCCTCTGACCGGGCCCAGCAGCGTTACCGCGGTTTCGTTGCGGGTATGAGCAGGCTGGGTCTCGATGCCTCGAGCCTGATCGAGGTCCCCTTTGTCGAGACCGCTGTTGGCCGCCTCGCGGAACTGCTGGCGCAGCGCGGCCGTCCCAGCGCCCTGGTCTGCTCCAACGACCTGCTTGCCATTCGCGCTATTCGCGCGGCACATCTGGCGGGACTCGTAGTACCGCGGGACCTCTCGGTGGTGGGTTTCGACGGGATCAGAATCGGCGAGGACATGACGCCGATGCTCAGCACGATTGTGCAGCCGAACGAGGAAATGGGTCGCAGGAGTATTGCGCTTGTCAGTGATGCTCAATCGGCGGCTTCGGCGCGTCGGCCGGTCGAAAGCGTCAGCCTTGAGTATTACTTCCGCGAGGGGGAGTCCTGCGCGCGAGCCCCGGAGGGTTACTCATGACTGCAACTGTTATTGCCCAGCTGACCGATCTGCACATCCGCGAGCCCGGCCGACTGGCCTACGGAAGAATCGATTCCTCGGAGTATCTCCGCAGAGCGGTCAGGTCAATCCTCGACCTCAAGCAACGTCCCGATGCAGTAGTCATCACCGGGGATCTTACGGACTTCGGTCGAGCTGCGGAGTACGAGCATCTCTCGCTCTTGCTCGATCCGCTCCAGATGCCGATCTACTTGCTGCCGGGAAACCATGATGACCGTGAGCAGATGCGGAAGTCCTTTGCGCATCACTCTTACTTGGGAACGAGCGGCCTCATCCAGTACTCGGTGAGGATCGGCGGCCTGCGCCTGATCAGCCTTGACACCTCCGTGCAGGCGCAAAGCTACGGCCTGCTATGTCAGCAGCAACTATCGTGGCTTGCCGACATGCTTGACGCTCACGCAGGGGAGCCGGTGATCGTCGCCATGCACCATCCGCCTTTCCAAACCCTCATAGGGCATATGGACGACATCGGCCTGCTCAAGGGTTCCGATGCCCTTGAATGCCTCCTTGCCCGCTACGCGAACGTGGAGCGAGTCATCTGCGGGCACGTCCATCGCGCAATCGATGTCCGCTTTGGCGGAACGATCGCCTCGACTTCGCCTGCACCCGCCCACCAGGTCTGTCTGGACCTGGCCCCTGATGCCGCCTCGGCCTGGATTCTGGAGCCGCCCGGCTTCCGCCTTCATGCCTGCGCGGGCACAAGGGTCGTGACTCATCTGGCATACATCGGGAAGTTCGACGGACCTTATCCTTTCCACGCCGACGGGGCGCTGATCGACTGATGCCTTCGTCTTGCTTTCGCGGCTACGAGCTGCAACTTCCGGTACTGAGATCACGCGGGTGTCCGGGCCAAACCGAAGCTCCCACTCCTGATGGCCCGCTTCTGCCTGCGGCAGCGATATGACACACCTGCTTACACCGTGAGCGAGGCGCGCGGCCGGGGCAGCCGCGGCGTGCAGGACGGACGCTGGCTGCTTTCGTCGAACGTGCGGATCGAGATCTTGTGCCGGGAAGTTGTCGCACGGCGCATCGTCGAGATGATCGTCACCCGATACTCGGACAACTTCGGCCTGGTGGTCTACATGCTGGATGTGGAGACCCGTCGGAGCGACAAGTTCTAGGGAGTCTGTCGGGCTTTGGCCACGTCGCTGGTTCAGCATCAGCGCACTTACAGTAACTGGTCGACGCACTGAACAGCTTGTCCCTTTGCGGCGTGCCTGATTGCCGCCACGCACGGATGTGTGATGCGCCCCTCGACGAGGTGGCGTAGAACTCTTCCAGCAGTACTCGCCGATCACGCGCGGGTGAATGCCGTGCCGGCCGAGCTTCGGCGCGAGCAAGCTCGGCATCGATGGTGATC
>JACCRJ010000193.1 GCA_013813615.1 Lautropia sp.
AGGATCTGCGCGCGCTGCTGCGTTCGCCCGAGACGATCCTCGATGGCTTCAAGGGCGTCCGCCTCGGCTTTCGGCCGTGGGACCAGCAGTTGAGGCAGACCGTCTTCCTGAGCTACGGCGACGGCATCGCCGGCATCGCCCCCTTCGAAGGATTCCTTCACCAGCGTGACACGCTGGACACACTCGGCTTCGACCATCCGGAGTCGGCCTGCAAGGCGATCGCGCGATGACCGCCGGCGTCGCGTTGCCACCGGTCGTGCGCCGACGCGGTGTGCTCGCGCACATCGTTCCAGCCCTGACGGCGATCGTCGCGCGGGAAGTCAGCAAGTTCCTGCGTCAGCCGGGTCGGCTGATCTCGTCGGTGGTGCGGCCGGCGCTGTGGCTGATCGTGTTCGCGTCGGGATTCCAGAACGTCTTCGGCGTCTCGATCATCCCGCCGTACGAGACCTACGTGGAATACAAGGTCTACCTGACACCGGGGCTGATCGGCATGGTGCTGCTTTTCAACGGCATGCTTTCGAGCCTCGCGATGGTCTACGACCGCGAAATGGGCATGATGCGGCTGCTGCTCACCGCACCGCTGTCGCGCGGCGTGCTGTTGTTCGGCAAGCTGCTGGCGGGCGCCTTCCTGTCCCTGCTGCAGGCAGTGGTGTTCCTGATCGTCGCGATGCTGATCGGGGTCGACATCACCGTCGTCAACCTGCTGTTGTCCCTGCCGGTGATCGGCCTCGCTGCCCTGATGCTGGCAGCGCTCGGCTTGCTGCTGTCGGTGCATGTCAAGCAGTTGGAGAATTTCGCCGGCACGATGAACTTCGTGATCTTCCCGATGTTCTTCATCTCCAGCGCGCTCTATCCGCTCTGGAAACTGCAGGAGTCCGGCGCCACCTGGATCTGGCAGATCGCGCGCTTCAGTCCGTTCACCTATGCCGTCGAGTCGATCCGCTTCGCCCTGGTCGGCCAGTTCAACGGGCCGGCGGTGCTGGTGACAGCGGTGGTAGCCATCCTGCTCTTCGTGATCGCGCTCTTCGGCTACGACCCGCAGCGCGGGCTGATGAAGCGCGGCGGCCCTCCCGGCGGCGCCTGACGCCATCATCGTGGGTCCCCGGTCCACGCGCCCTCAACTGCCGGAACTGGCCGCGATCCTCTTCCGTCGCACGCTGGTCGCGTCGGCCGCGGTAGCGCTGATCGTCACCCTTGGCCTCGGGACGCTGACCATCGTCAACGTACGGCAGGAAGTGCGCGCGGCGCAGGAACTGGTGGAGCAGGCGGTGCACGCGTCGCGCCAGACGGCTGCACGGCCCGGGCCGGCGTCGCTCGAGCCGGACCACGCGAGCCTGCGCGGTCTACGACTGCAGCTGATCGATCGCCGCAGCGGCATCGCCTGGCCCCACGGCGAAAGTGCAACGACCCCACACGCCGGCTGGGAGGAAGCGGGGAGCAGCCGCAGCCTGCTCGAGCACCTGGCCGAGCGCTGGTTCGGTGTCAGCGACCACTTTTCCATTCCGCTGACAGACGATGCACAGGGACCGGCGCTGCTGGTGCAGGGGCATGCGATCGGAGAACTGCAGGAGCAGCTGATCGACATGTCGATCGTGCTCGGCGCATTGGCCCTCGCGGTGGCCGCCCTTGGCCTGGCCCATGGTTGGGTCATGCGCGGCGTCAGGGACCCGCTGACGGATATGACACGCGCTGCAGTCAGCATGGCGGAGGGCGAGCTCACGCGCCGCGTTCCGGAGCCGCGCGTGGCCGAGTTCGCGTCGCTTGCCCGCGCCCTGAACCATCTGGCCGCATCGCTCGCGCAGACGCGCACGATGCAGGCGGAGCTGACCGCGGAACTCGTTGACCTCCGGGAGAACGAGCGGAAGTCGCTGGCGCGTGAACTGCACGACGACCTCGGCCAGCGGCTGGCAGTGCTCGCCGCCGATACCCATCTGCTGCGGGTCCAGCTGAAGTCCGAGGGCGCGGCCGTGCGTTCCATCGCCGCCGGCATACAGTCGTTGCAGCACCTGGTGCGGTCGATGCTGGAGCGCCTGCGCCAGGGCCAGCCGATGGTTCTGGCGGACCCCGATGCGGCAGCCATCCTCGATGACTGGCGCCGCCGCGAGCCCGGCGTGCATTGGACCGTGGAGAACCTCAGCGCCCGCACGCTGAACAGTTTCGACGACCTGCGCCGAGAAGCGCTTGCGCGTGTCCTTCAGGAGGCGCTCGCCAACGCGTTTCGCCATGCAAGGCCCGTCAACCTGACGGTGCGGCTCGTGCAATCGGCAGATGGCTGCCGGCTCGTCATTCGCAACGACGGTGTCGAGCACCCCGGGCTCTGCCCGCGCGGCGGCGACGGGCACGGCATCCTCGGTATGTCCGAACGAGCGCACGGCGTCGGCGGCGAGTTGCGGGCGGGCCCCTCAGCTGTCCCGGGACAGTGGGAGGTGGTGCTGACCTTGCCGACTCCAGGTGCGCCGGCACCGCCAGGGGTGCAGGACGCGATGCCGGCGGTGCAGACCGAATGAGCGTCGGGCTGCTGCTTCTGGACGATCATGTCGCGGTGCGCGCAGGCTACCGGCGGCTGCTCGAAGCCGACGCGCGCTTTCACGTGACCGGCGAAGCCGGGACCGCGGATGAGGCCTACGCGATGCTGCAGGCGCTCGAGCAAGAGGAACGCCTGCCCCAGGTCGCCATCGTGGACCTGCGGCTCGGTGGCAGGACCGGCTTCGACTTCATCGAGCACGCCAGCCGCCGCTTTCCGGCGCTGCGCTTCATCGTCTTCTCCATGCACGATTCGCAGCCTGCCATCGCGCATGCACTGCGCGTCGGGGCGCTTGGGTTCGTGTCCAAGTCCAGCGAACCGGGAGAGCTTCTGGCGGCGATCCTGGCGGTATCGTGGGGGCAGCAATATCTGGACCAGCTTTGCCAACGCGCCATGGCCAGCGGTGACGCAACCGCCGAACGCCTCAAGCTGCTGACACCGCGCGAACTCGAGGTTCTTGCCCAGCTGCTGCGCGGCCGGCACCTGGACGAGATCGCCGGTGCGCTGTCGCTCAGTCCGAAGACCATCGCAAACCATCTTTCGGCCGCCCGCCAGAAGCTTGCAGTCGACAACGATTTCCAGCTGACCCGGCAATTGATCGACTCCGGCTGGCCGGGCGCTTAGAAACCTGCGCATCGGGAAAATCTCCCGGCTGCACGCGATGCGCCCGGGCAGGCGCGCTGCAAGAATTGCGCGATAGGCGAGGAGACGGTCGATGAGGAGGAGATGTAAGGGGACAGCCGAGTTTTCTGCAGCGCGGGCAACTGCGTTTTCCGCAGCGCTTTGCGCCACCGCTGCGCTGGTCTGTTCGACCGCAGGCGCGCAAGGCCAGCAGCCGCAGCTTCAGCCGCCAGGCGAGGGGCAGCCTCTGGACACGATCCGGGTGATTGGCACGATGCCGATCCCGGGCATCGACGCCTCCTCGACGGAAGTTCCCTACAACCCTCAGACGATCTCCGGCGACACGCTCGATCGCGGGCGCAGCCAGGCGCTGCCCGACCAGCTCGACAACGCCATGGTCGGTGTGACGCTGAACACGCCGCAAGGCAACGAGCACCAGGCCACCGTCCTGTTCCGCGGCTTCGCTGCCAGCCCTCTGCTCGGCATGCCCCAGGGTCTCTCGATCTTCCTCGACGGCATGCGCCTCAACGAACCCTTCGGCGATACCGTCAACTGGGACCTGATCCCGCGCAACGCGCTCGCCTCGATCCAGCTCTCGCCGGGCTCGAATCCGGTCTACGGGCTGAATACCCTGGGGGGCAGCCTGATCCTCACCACCAAGTCGGGCCGGACCCATCCGGGCACCGCGGTCGAAGTCGGCGCCGGTAGCCATGGCCGCTATTCGCTCGGCGTGGAGTACGGCGCGAGCGTCGCCGCCAACGCGAACCGGCTCGGCAGCGACGCCTTCATCGCCGCGCAGCTGGACCATGACGGCGGCTGGCGCGACTACTCCGAATCCCGCCTGGGTTCAGTCTTCGCGCGCACCGGGATCCAGTCCGGCACCTGGCGGCAGGACCTGTCGCTGATGACTGCGTCGAACCGGCTGGCCGGCAACGGTCTCACGCCGGTGGAATTCCTCGACCAGGACCGCAGCAGCATCTACAGCTACGACGACATCACCCGCAATGAAGGCACGGCGCTGAACTGGAACGGCCGGTTCGACCTGGACAACCGCTCCGCGCTCCGGCTGAACGCCCACCTGCGCACCCTGCGGACGTCGCTGCGCAATGCCGACGTCAATGAAGTCGAGGATCCCCGCTTCGGCGTCGAATCCTTCGAGGACGCCCCGGACCCCGACGGACAAGGCAGCGCAGTCCAGAACCGCGCGCGACTGGAACAGGACAAGCTCGGCCTGACAGCTGTCTGGAACCGCGAGTGGAGTGACGAACACGCGAGCAGCGTCGGCGCCATGCTCGACACCAGCCGGTCCAGGTACCGGCGCACCTACGAGCTGGGCAGCTTCACCGAATCCCGGGGCTTCGGTTCGGCCGGCAACGACCAGACGGAGATCGTCAACATCAAGGGCAGGACCAGCAACTGGAGCCTGTTCGTCGAACAGTCATGGCGGCCGGCGCCGCAGTGGCGGGTCACCGGCTCGCTGCGCTACAACGTCGCGAAGGTCAAGACCGACGACCGGCTCGACCCGCCGATGATCAACGACGACGGCGAGGAGCTCTTCCTCAACAACGACTTCCGCTACCGCAAGTTGAACCCGGCGCTGGGCGTCGTCTGGAACCCGGTTCCGACGGTCGGGATCTATGGCGAAGTTTCGCAAGGCAACCGCACGCCGTCGCCGATCGAACTGGCCTGCGCCGACCCGCAGAACCCCTGCCTCCTGCCCAACTCGATGCAGGCGGACCCCTACCTCAAGCAGGTCATCACCCGCACCGTCGAACTCGGCGCCCGCGGGCGGCTGAACGAAACGGTGAACTGGCAAGCGGCGGTGTTCAGGGCGGTGAATCACGACGACATCCTGTTCGTCAGCGCAGGCGCCGGCAGCCTCGCCTACTTCACCAACGTGCCCAGGACGCGCCGGCAGGGCTTCGAACTCGGCGCCGACGGCAAAGCAGGCAGGTTCGACTGGTCGGCCGGCTACGGCTTCGTCGATGCCACCTTCCAGTCCGACGCGCTGCTGATTTCGGAGGGCAACAGCACGCGCGGCACGGCCCCGCAGGCAACCGACGATGCAGAGATCCTCGTTCGGCGCGGCGACCGGTTGACGGACATCCCGCGCCACCACGTCAAACTGGGCCTGAACTTCCGGCCGGCGCAGGACTGGCGGGTCGGCATGAACATGCTTGCCTTCTCCAGTTCCTTTGTCCGCGGCAACGAGAACAACCTGCACCAGCCGGGCACGGTGACGGATAACTTCGCAGAGACGCGGGAATTCACCGGAAGCGGCAGGAACAGCGCGTACGCGATCTTCCACGCGCACGCCGGGTGGCAGCTGTCGAAGACCTTCGAGCTCGGCGCCCGGATCAACAACCTGTTCGACCGCGACTACAACACCGGCGGATTGCTCGGTGAGAACGCCTTCCCCGACGGCAGCTTCCAGACCGACCCTGAGGCGTGGCGCCGGACGACGTTCTACGCGCCAGGCACCCCGCGCACCGTCTGGCTCAGCCTGCGGGCGCGCTTCTGAGGTCGACGATGCGCCAGCCGCGCGCCAGCGCCTCGGCACGCAGGACGGCATCCGGGTTGACGGCAACCGGTTCGTCGACCCACTCGAGCAGCGGCGGGTCGTTGCGGGAATCGCTGTAGAAACAGGTGCGGCCGAAATCGCTCCGGCCGCGGCCGAGGCTGCTCAGCCAGCGCTCGACGTGCTGGATCTTGCAGTCGCCGAAGCAGGGGTCGCCGATTATCTCGCCGGTGAACATCGCGTCCGTCACCCCATCCCGCGTGGCGGGTTCCGTAGCCACCAGGTGCCCGACGCCGAAGCGCCGCGCAAAGACCTGGGCCACGAACCGGTTGGTGGCGGTGACGATGCAGCAAAGGTCGCCGCGGCCGCGGTGATGCTCGACCAACGCGCTGCCGGGCGACAGCTCCGCTGAGCGGGCTGCCACCTCATCGGCAAAAGCCTGCCGCCATTGCTCGAGTGTCGTGCGCGGATGGGGCGCGAGCAGCCCCGCGGTAAAGCGGTGGTAGGCGTGCGGATCGAATGTGCCGGCCATATAGGTCCGCGCAAAAATCCGGTTCTGCGAGGCCGCCGCGTCGGCATCTGCCGCGCCCGCGCGGATGAGGAAATCCATCCAGGCGGTGTTGCTGTCGAAGGGAACGAGGGTGTGGTCAAGGTCGAAGAGCGCCAGGTCCATGCCGCCGTTCAGTCCCAGTCGTTCATGTCGTGCCTGATCGCCTCGCGGTTGGCGATAAGTTCGTCGATGCTCGGCTCGTTGTTCAACGCCCGTCGTATCGCCAGCTTGGTCGCCTCGTAGTTAGTGCGATACATGTCCTTCTTGTCAAGCGCGGGATCCTTCACGCAGCGCGGGTCGATCCAGACGAGACTGATGATGCACAGTTCGTTCACCTGGTCCCGCGGGATGATGCCCTCGATCACGCAATCCAGGACCGCATCCGCAGTGGCCGACTGCACCACGCCGCCGTACAGGTCGATCGTCGCGGTGTCCCTGAGCGTGACCTTGGGCACGATCAGCGTCGCCGGCCTGACCTGCTGATTGCAGGCGCGGATTGCGAACATGGCGGTGTGGCCTTTGGACTGCGCCATCAGGTTGCCGAAGGCATAGCCCACCGGACCGTCGGTGCGCCCGATGAGGATCTCCGGCATGGCGTCGGTGGCCTGCCCTTCCTTGGCGAAGACAGTCGCTTCGCCGGTATGGAACGTGAATCCGGTAGTCATTGGCTT
>JACCRJ010000219.1 GCA_013813615.1 Lautropia sp.
AGGCTGAGGTATCCCGCCAAACGGGCCTCCGGCTTCTACGTGCTGGCGACGCAGATGCTGCCGCCGGTGGGCCTGATCATCCCCTACTACCTGGTGCTGCAGCAGATCGGCGGCCTCGACACCTACAGCGGCCTCACCGCGATCTACCTCACGTTTTCGCTGCCGTTCGCGATCTGGCTGATGGTCTCCTACTTCGAGGACATCCCCGCGGAAATGGAAGAGGCGGCGCTGCTGGACCGGGCGGGTCGCCTGCGCACCCTCTGGTACGTGATCCTGCCCCAGGTGCGCGGCGGCATCGCCGTCACCACCATCTTCGTTTTCCTCAACGCCTGGAACGAGTTTCTCTTTGCCGTCGTGCTCGGCGGCAACAACGTGCGGCCGGTCACGGTGGCGATGTTCAATTTCATTTCGGTGGAGCAGACCCAGTGGGCGCGCCTCGCAGCCGGCGCGATGCTGGCGATGGCGCCGGTCATCCTGATCGGGCTGGCGGCGCAGCGCCACATCGTCAAGGGGCTCACCGTCGGCGCAGTCAAGGGCGGAGGTCGGCGATGACTTTGGCGAACGAGCAGTCGTGCTGACTCGATTGGGCAGAGTACGGATGGACGGCGTGGTGAAGCGCCACGGCAGTTTCACCGCATTGCACGGGCTGGACCTGTCGATCGCGCCCGGCGAATTCTTTGCGCTGCTCGGGCCCTCGGGTTCGGGCAAGACCACCACCCTTCGGATCCTCGCCGGGCTGGAGGAGGTCGACGAGGGGCGGGTCCTGCTCGACGAAGTCGACGTCACGCACAAGGAGCCGGGCGAGCGGGACGTGGCAATGGTGTTCCAGAGCTACGCGCTCTATCCGCACATGACCGTCGGCGAGAACATCGCGTTTCCGCTGAAAATGGTCGGCACGCCGGCGGCCGAGATCGCGGCGGGCGTGCGCGACGCCGCGGCGAGGGTGGACATCGGCCACCTGCTGGCGCGCCGGCCAGGGCAGCTTTCAGGCGGCCAGCAGCAGCGCTGCGCCCTCGCCCGGGCCATCGTGCGCAAGCCGCGCCTGTTCCTGCTCGACGAACCGCTGTCGAACCTGGACGCCAAGCTGCGCATCGAGACCCGCGCGGAACTGCGCAAGCTGCAGCGCTCGCTAGGCGTGACGACCGTCTACGTGACCCACGACCAGGAGGAGGCGATGACGGTCGCCGATCGCATGGCCGTGTTCATGGAAGGCCGGATCGTGCAGATCGGCACGCCCAAGGAGATCTTCCTCGCGCCGGCCAGCGTCACCGTCGCCGCTTTCATCGGCACGCCGCCGATGAACCTGCTGGCGGCGCACCTGGAAGACGGCCAGGTGGTGGTCCAGGGTGCGTCCTTGCCCGTCTCCGGCTATCCGGGCGAGCGGCGCGCGGTCACGCTCGGCGTGCGGCCGGGCGACCTGCAGATCACGGAACAGGGGATTGCGGCCCGGGTGGAGTTCATCGAGGACCTGGGCGACAACGTGATCGTCAACCTGGAGGTCCAGGGCCAGCGGGTCAAGGCGCGCAGGGACCGGGTTCCGGCGCTCGCCGAAGGACAGGTCGTGCACCTGGCGTTCGATCCGGCGGCGGCGCACCTGTTCGACGCCGGCTCCGGCGCGCGGCTGCCGGCGAGCGAAGACAACGGACGGCGGCAGCCGATCGCAACCGAAATCGGAAAGCAGGAAAGGGACTTATGAAGAGCAAGCCGAACATCGTGCTGATCCTGAACGACGACATGGGCTATTCCGACATCGGCTGCTACGGCGGCGAAATCGACACGCCCAACCTCGATCGGCTGGCCCGCGACGGCCTGCGCTTCTCCCAGTTCTACAACACTGCCCGCTGCAGCCCGTCGCGCGCGTCGCTCCTCACGGGACTGCATCCTCACCAGACCGGCATCGGTGTGCTCACGTACGACTTCGGCCCCGATGGCTATGCAGGCAACCTCAACGAGCGCTGCGTCACGATTCCCGAAGCGCTGAAGGCCAGCAACTACAAGACCTACATGAGCGGCAA
>JACCRJ010000241.1 GCA_013813615.1 Lautropia sp.
GCACAGCACCTCGCCGGCGACGGCGGTCGCATCAACGCCTCGGATGACGTCTGCGCTGCCGTAGCCCCCGGTCAGCCGCTCGCACGACAACTTCGCGCCGTTCACTTCGCCGCCCCGACATAGACGGCCTTGACCGCATCGTTCGCCTGCACGTCGGCGACGCTGCCGTGGGCGAGCAGCGAACCGTTGTGCAGCACGAAGACCTCGTCGGCGAGCTGCCGCACCAAGCTCATGTCGTGCTCGATGACGATCACCATCGCGTGGGTCTGGCGGGCGGCCCAGCGGATCACGTCGATCACGGCGGCGGTTTCGCCGGGCGACAGGCCGGCGCAGGGCTCGTCGAGCAGCAGCAGCCGGGGCTCGCCCAGCAGCGCCATCGCCAGCTCGAGGATCTGGCGCTCGCCGTGCGACAGTTCGGCGGCGGTCCGATGCGCATCGGCGAGGAACGGATAACGCCGGCTCAGCGCCTGCTGCATGGGCGTGCTCCATCGCCGCAGGCTCGGCCGCAGCAGGTCGAACGGCGCGGTCCGGCCGCTCCAGATCGCGATCGCCAGGTTGTCGGCGATCGTCAGTTCCGCAAACACCGACGGGATCTGGAACTTGCGGCCGATGCCCAACCGCATGATCCGGTGCGGCGGCAGCCGGGTCAGCGAGTGGACGCCGAAGCGGGCGTCCCCGGAGCGTGCCGGCAGTTCGCCGGTCAGCATGTTGAAGGTCGACGTCTTGCCGGCGCCGTTGGGCCCGATCAGGCAATAGATCGCCGGCCGTTCGAATCGCAGCGACAGGCCGTCGAGGATCCGGACCGCGCCGATCTGCACGTCGACCGCCTCGACGCAGAGGGTGGAGGCGCCGCCCGCCTGGGCGCCGCCCGCGCGGCGAGCAGGTGCCGCAATCGCTTCGGCCGTGCGCGCGTGGCGTCGGAACGGCCTCATCAGCCGCGCGAGCGCCCCCGCCAGCCCATCGGGAAAGAGCAGCACCACCGCGATGAACAGCACCGCGAGCACGATCTCCCACCAGGCGAAGCGCGTGCGCAATTCGCTGGTCAGCACCCCGAGCAGGATCGCGCCGAGCGCCGGTCCGAGCAAGCGGCTGCGTCCGCCGACCGCGGTCCAGATCACCAGGTCCGCCGAGAGTACGAACGCGACCACCTGCGGCGTGACCAGTCCCTGCTGCGGCGCGTACAGCGCACCGGCGGCGCCCGCGAACACGCCGCTGATGCCGAAGGCGACCGCCTTCAGCCGATTGGTGTCGAAGCCGAACATCGTCACGCGACGCTCGTTGCGCGACAGCGCCGCCCACAGCAGGCCGAGCGGCGCGCGATACAGCCACGCCAGCGCGAGCACCGCGGCGAGCAGTGCGACGCTGGCGACGTAGTAGGCCTCGACGTAGCCGTCCAGGCCGGGCAGTCCCGGTATTCCGCGCAGGCCGTTGAAGCCGCCGGTCACCGATTCGAAGCTGCTGGCCAGCTGGAAGCCGAGCAGCGAAAGCGCCAGCGTGATCATCGAGAAGTACGGCCCGCTCTCGCGGCCGCGGCGAAACACCAGCAGGCCGATGCCGAACGCCAGCAGGCCCGGCGCGATCGCCGCCAGCGGCAGGAGCAGCAGCAGCCATGGGCTGGCGTCGAACGCGATCAGCGTCAGTCCCGACAGATACGCGGCCAGCCCGAAGAAAAGCGCCTGGCCCAGCGGCAGGAAGCCCGCGCGGCCCCAGCACAGGCCGATGCCGAGCGCCGCGATCGCGTACAGGAAGAACAGCGACAGCTGGTAGGCCCAGAAGTCGCCGAGCAGTTGCGGCAGCGCCAACAGGGCAACCACCGCCAGCGCGAACTTGGAGACCCCGCCGAACCGGACCAGCTGGCCGAACCGCTCGGGCCGGTGCAACCGCTCAAGCCCGCGCATGAAGGCCGTGCGGGCGCAACCACAGGAACAGGATCGCCAGCGTCAGCACGACCAGGTACCCGGAGGTCGCATCGAACAGCGCCGACACCATGCTGTTGGTGCCGCCGATGATCGCCGCCCCCGCCAGCAGTCCGACCGCGCTGCCCAGGCCGCCCACCACCAATACGAAGAACGACTGCAGGATGAAGTCCAGCCCCATGAAAGGCTGCACCGGCACCAGCGGCGCGATCATCACGCCGCCGAGTCCGGCGACGCAGGTTCCGATCACGAAGGTCCAGGCCGAATAGCGGCGCACTGGAATTCCCATCGCGCGCGCCAGCTCCGGGTTTCCGACCATCGCGCGGAGCCGCACGCCGGTCCGGCTGCGCCCGTACCAGGCGATCAGCGCCGCGAGCGCGGCCACGCTGACCGCGATCAGCATCAGCCGGTAGCTCGGGTAGACGGTGCCGAGCACCTGCACGGTGCCGGAGACGGGCTCGGTCAGGCTCTTGAAGCTCATGCCGAATCCGGCCTCGACCGATTTTCGGATCAGAAGGCTCAGTCCCCAGGTGACCACCAGGGTGTCGAACGGCCGCTGATAGAGCGGACTGACCAGCCAGCGCTCGACGGCCCAGCCGAGCACGCCGCAGACCGCCAGCGCAAGCGGCACAGCCGCCAGATACGGCAGCCCGGCCGATTGCACGACGTGCGCGCAATAAGCGCCGATCATGATCAGCTCGCCGTGGGCCAGGTTCAGCACTCCAAGCAGGCCGAACACGATCGCCAGCCCGAGCGCCAGCAGCGCCAGCGTCGACACCGCGTACAGCACGTTCAATGCGTGCGCGACCGGCTCCAACGACCGGCCCCGTCAGTGACGAGCCGCCGTCGGGATCAGGCCTTGCACGCGGTCCCGCTCGGCAAATCCTTCAGCGTACGCAGCACCGCGAAGTCCGTCCCCTTGCATTCGGCCAGGTACATGTCCTTGTCGACGTGACGGCCGCGCATCGTCGCCTGCCCGGCCGCGGTCGCGAACGCCAGCCCCTCGGATGCCGCCATCAGCTTCTTCGCGTCGGCGCCGCCGGCTTTCTCGAACAGCGCCTTCGCGAAGTTGATGCCGGCATAGCAGTCGACGCCGATAGTCGCCAGCTGCGGCGCCTTCTCGCCGTATTTCGCGGCGTACGCGGCCTTGAATTTCTGGTGCGCGTCACCCGGGACGTTGGCGAAGTAACCCATGCACGAATGCAGGCCGGCACTGTTCTCCGCACCCACCCCCATCAGCGTGTTCTCCTCGAGCAGCAGCGCAAGCCGCGTGATGTCCTTGGCAAGACCGAAACCGGCGAAGGTGCGGTTGAAATTGACGTTGTCGGCGCCGACCAGCGTGATCACGACCGCGTCGGGCCTGGTCGAGCGGATCCGGGTGACGATCTCCTCGAACTTGTTCGGCGCGCCGAATGGCATGTATTCCTCGGCCACCACCTTGCCGCCGAACTGCGACAGGTATTTCTTGACCTGCTCGTTGGTCTTGCGCGGCCACACGTAGTCGTTACCGATCAGAAAGAAAGATCTGGCGTTGCGCTCCTTGACCATGAACTCCGCTGCCGGCTGCGCCTGCTGCGGTGGGGTCTCGCCCAGGCAGAACACGTTGGCCGAGCAGTCGCCGCCTTCGTAGACCGGCGTATAGATGTACGGCGTGCGGCCCTTGACGGTCGTGACCACCGCCTCCCGGGTCGCGCTGTCGTGCGAGCCGATTAAGCAATCGACCCTCTCCTCGAGCATCAGGCGCACCGCGGACTTCGCGGTGTCGGCCGGCGGGCCCCCGGCATCGGCGGGCAGCAGCCGGATCGGACGGCCCATGATGCCGCCCGCTCTGTTGATCTGCTCGGCCGCCAGATCGGCGCAGGCGCGCTGCGTCGGGCCGAACAGCGACGCCGGTCCGCTCAGCGCGATCATCAGTCCGATCTTGAACTCCTTCGGCTGCGCCGACGCATGACGGACAAGGCCGCCGGTTCCGACCGCCGCCGCTGTGGCCTGCAGCAGACGACGACGGATGTCGTTCGGATTCGTGTTCATCGGTTGTGTCCTCCTGGATCGTTGTGATGGTCACGCAACGCCGGGTGACGCCGGCATCGGGGGCAGCAGTGCTTCGACCAACAGCGCGATCTCGAGCAGACGGCGGTCGTTGCCGGCCGCGGCGCAGACTTCGAGTCCGACCGGCAGCCCGGCGTTCGTCAACCCCACCGGCAGGCTGATGCCCGGCACCCCGGCGACGCTGCCCGGGCTGCTGTTGCGAATGAAGGTCAGGAAGGTCGGCACCGGCTGGCCGCCGAGCTCGGTGGTGTCGTCGTCTCCGATCGGCGCCGCCGGCAGCGGCGTCGCCGGGAACACGATCGCCTCGATGCGGTTGGAGTCGAACCCGCTCTGGAAGACTCGCCGCAGCGCCGGACGGCCGGTCGCGATCGCCTGCCGGTACGCTTGCTCGGGCACGGCGCCCTCGCCGCTGAGGCTGGTCAGCAGGCCGCGCACGTCCGGACTCGCGCATCGCTCGGCCAGCGCCTTGAAGTCCAGCGGCAGGCCGTGCTCGGTCAGGTAACGGTTCAGGTCCTCGACGGTTTCGTAGAGCGCGATCGAAAAGCCGTTCTCCGCGTCGAGCCGGCCGGCGTCGGCCAGATCGACCTCGACCAGCTCGGCGCCCGCAGCGCTCAGGGCGGCTAGCGCCGCCTCGCACAACCGCGCCGACTCCGGATGCAGCCCGTCCCAGAAGAAGCGGCGCGGCACGCCCAGCCGCAACCCGCGGATCGGCGCCGGCGCGCGCGCGGCCGCGTCGCCGGTGACGATCGAATCAAGCAGCGCGCAGTCCGCGAC
>JACCRJ010000268.1 GCA_013813615.1 Lautropia sp.
GCCGGTAGCAGGCCATCGATGTCACTCACCCGCGGCCGCCGCGGATCCGGCTCCGCTGGCGCCTCGGGGGGCGTCCCTCAGTTTGCCCACCAGGCCGGACGGCAGGAAGTACACGCTCAGCACGAACAGCACGCCAAGCCACAGCAGCCACCGGTCCGGATGGATCAGAACCGGCAGCCAGGGGATACCTGCGGTGGCTTCGCTGGCCGCGCCCATCAGGTCCTGCAGGTAGGTCTGTGCGAGCACGAAAAGGGTGGCGCCGATCGCTGCACCGTACAGTGTGCCCATGCCGCCGATGACGACCATCAGGAGGATATCGACCATGATGCTGAACGACAGGGTGACCTCGGGGCCGCTGTAGCGCAGCCACAGCGCGTAGAGCAGACCCGCGGCGGTCGCGCCAAGCGCGCTGATGACGCTGGCTGCGGTGCGATAATTGACGGTCCGGTAGCCGACCGCTTCCGCGCGGAATTCGTTCTCCCGGATCGCCTGCAGTACCCTGCCGAAAGGCGAGTTGACGATCCGCAGCAGCAGCAGGAAGCCGGCCAGCGTGCCGGCGAAGACGATGTAGTAGGTGGCGATCCGGCCGTTGATGGCGACGCCGAAGATCGGTGACTCGAGCAGCCGCGTACCGGGCGACAGGAGTTCCGGCAGCCGGAAGGTGACGCCGTCCTCGCCGCCGGTGAGGTCCGAGAGCTGCGACGCGAGGATCGCGAAGAACGATGCAATCGCGAGGGTGATCATCGCGAAGAAGATCGTCTTGACCCGCAGGGAGAACAGCCCGACCGCAAGTGACAGCACGAAGGACAGCGCGAGCGCGCCGATGCTGCCGATGACGATGCTGCTCCAGCTCACCCCCAGCTTCGACATCGCAAGGGCAATGCCATAGCCACCAATGCCGAAGAACATCGTGTGGGCGAACGAGACGATGCCGGTGTAGCCGAGCAGCAGGTCGTACGACGCGACCAGCAGGATGAAGACGCAGATCTTGGCGGCGACGTTCAGCGAACGGGTGCCGGGAAAGAGGAACGGCGCCAGCGCCAGGCAGCAGAGGATGGCGACAAGCAACACCGCCAGCACCCGGCTGCGCGGGCCATCGCCGGAGAGGACGTGGGTGCGCAGGCTGCCGAGGATCATCGCTTGGCCACCGGGTAGAGGCCGGAAGGCCGCCACAGGAGCACCAGCATCATCAGCAGGATGGTCGAGCCGAGCGCGATCTTCGGCGCCAGGAACCCTACGTAGTTGCTGACGAGCCCCACCAGCAGTGCCGCGACGAAGCAGCCGCCGACCGACCCGAGTCCGCCGATGATGACGACGATGAAGATCAGGATCATCAGTTCGGCGCCCATGGTGGCGCGCACGCTCTCCTCATACAGTGCCCACAGGGTGCCGCCGAGCCCGGCGAGTGCGGCGCCGGCGACGAAAACGCCGACGAAGACCCGGCCGACCCGGTAGCCCAGCGCTTCCACCATCTCCCGGTCTTCGACGCCGGCACGGATCAGCAGGCCGAGGCGCGTGCGGTTCAGGATCAGCATCATCGCGACGAAGATCAACGCGCCCACCGCCACGGCGATCAGCCGGTACTTCTCCACCGACGCGTCGCCGAAAGCGATGCCGCCCCGGAATGTCTGCGGCTTCGGCAGGGGAATCATGTCCGGTCCCCAGATCACGTGGATCAGCTGCTCGGCGACGATCAGCCCGCCCATGGTGATCAGGATCTGCTTCAGGTGCTGGCCGTAGACCGGCCTCACGATCACCCGTTCGAAGAACCAGCCGAGCAGCCCGCCCACCGCGCCCGCGGCGGCCATCGCGATCATCACGGCTGCGGTATTCGACAGGACGCTGTCGGCGCTCATCCAGCCGGCGAGGGGGCGCAGCACGCTGACCGCGACATAGGCGCCGACGGTGATGAAGGCGCCGTGCGCGAAGTTGAGGACGTCCATCAAGCCGAAGATCAGCGACAGGCCGGAAGCCATCACGAAGATCATCATGCCCATCGCGAGGCCGGCGACGGTAAGGGTGACCCAGCTGGGAAAGCTGCCGATGAAGGGCAGCGAGATCAGCATCAGCGCCGGAATCAGCAGCAGCGGGATCTTGTCGAGCGGCGTGGCCGGAATATCGGTGGCTGCCAGGGCGGGGGGGCTCACTGCCGGCGCGGGTGCGATCACTGGTGCGCTCCCAGGTCCAACCCGAGCAGGCTCTGCTGCAGTCGTGCGTCCTCCGCCAGCGCTGCCATTGAGCCCTGGTGGACGATGCGCCCGGAGTCCATCACCGCGACCGTGTCGCCCAGCGCCTGTGCGAATCGGAAGTTCTGTTCGACTACCAGCAGGGTGGTCGACGCTTTCAGTTCCTTGAACGCGTCGATCATGTTGTTGATGATGGAAGGTGCGAGGCCCTTGGTCGGTTCGTCGATCAGCAGCAGCTTCTTCGGCTCGATGATGGCGCGCGCCGTGGCGAGCATCTGCTTCTGGCCGCCGGAAAGGAGACCGGCCGGCAGCGTCCAGAAACGCCGAAGCGCGGGGAACAGGCCGAATACCCATTGCAGGCGGGTGTCGTCGATGTCGCCCCTGCGCGCCGCGAGCACCAGGTTCTCCCTGACTGTCAGGCCGGCGAAGATGCCCATGCTTTCCGGCACGTAGCCGACGCCGGCCATGGCGATGTCCGGCGTGTCGCGACGGGTGATGTCCTTGCCTTCGTAGACGATCCTGCCCTGCGACGCCCTCCACAACCCCATGATCGTTCGCAAAGTAGTGGTCTTGCCGGCGCCGTTGCGGCCGAGCAGCATCGTCAGCCCGCGCTCCGGCACCTCGAGGTCGACCCCGTGCAGGATGTGGTACGGCCCGATCAGCGTCTGCACGCCGGCGAGGCTGAGCAGCGCCGGCCGGACGCTCTCGAGCGTGCCGGCATGGCCGCCGGGCGTACTGAAAAGGGGGCTGCTCATAAGGGGTTTGCTGATAAGAGCAGGCTGCTCATGGGAGGCGCCGCCCGCTCATGCCGCCGCCCCGCCCAGGTACGCTTCCCGGACCACCTGCGAGGCCATTACCTCGGCCGGTTCGCCGTCCGCCACGAGCTGCCCCTGATGGAGCACGATGATCCGGTCGGCCAGGGACCGCACGACGTCCAGCTTGTGCTCGACCAGGATGACCGTCTTGTCCTGCTGCTGCTTGATCTTCGCGATCAGCGCCAGGATCACCGGCGCTTCGTCGACGCTCATGCCGGCGGTCGGTTCGTCGAACATGAAGACCTTCGGCTTCAGCGCCAGCAGGATCGCCACTTCGAGCTTGCGCTGGTCCCCGTGCGGCAGTTCGGCCGCCAGCACGTCACGCTTGTGGTCCAGCGCAATCTCCGACAGGATCCGATCCGCTTCCCGGATCAGGCCGATGTTTGCGGACCAGACCGACCACAGGTCGTGCCCCCGGCCGGCAGCCGCCTGCACCGCGAGGCGCACGTTCTCATGCACGGTCAGGTGGGGAAACAGATTGGTGAGCTGGAAGGCACGGCCGAGCCCGCGGCGAGCACGGGTGGAGGCGGGCAGGTGGGTGATGTCCTCGTCCTGCAGCAGCACCCGGCCGCTGGTGGCCCGAAGCTGGCCGGACAGCAGGTTGAAGTAGGTGGTCTTGCCGGCGCCGTTGGGCCCGACGATCGCTGTCAGGATGCCGGGCGCGAAGCCACAGCTCACGTTGTCCACGGCCGCGTGGCCGCCGAACCGGATCGTCAGCTCTTCCGACCGCAACAACACGGACGAAGGCTCAACGCTTGTTGCGGATGGGGATCTTCATTTCCTCCGGCTTGATCTCACGGACCAGCTCCGGCACGCCCCATTCGAAGGCCGGGTCGGCCTTGATCTTGAAGTGATACATGCTCTGCATCGCTTGATGATCTTCCTTGCGGAAGGTCATCTTCCCTTTGGGCGTCTCGAAGCTCATGCCTTCCATGGCGGCGATCAGCTTTTCGGTGTCGGTGCTGCCGGCCTTCTTGATCGCCTCGACAACTGCGATACCGGCGCTCATGCCGCCGGCGGTGAAGAAGTCGGGCGGTGACTTGTGCTTCTTGTAGTGCTCCGCCACCAGCCAGTTGTTGGCCTCGTTCTTCGGAAGGCCGAAGTAGTAATAGGCGGCGCCTTCCATGCCTGGCAGCTGCTTGTAGGAAACCATGGCCGGCAGGATGTTGCCGCCGGTGGCAATTTCGATGCCGTAGCGCTTCGGGTCGGCGGCGATCAGCTTGGGAATCGGATCCGCGCCCGCCCAGTTGAGGAACAGGATCTTGCGGCCCGGCTTGTCCTTGAGCGCGTTGAAGATGCGCTCGGTCGAGGCGGTGAAGTCGGTGGCGCGAACCGGCGCGTACTCTTCATGCACGATCTGCGCACCGGTACCGGCGATCGCCTCCTTGAAGGCGGAGACAAAGTCCTTGCCGAAGGCGTAGTCCTGCGCCAGCGTTGCGATGTAGGTGTTCGGCTTGCCGATCGCGACCGCATTGGAGACGGCATCCTGCATCGAGTTTCGGCCGGTGCGGAAGATGTAGCGGTTCCACTTGTCGCCAGTGATCGAGTCCGCCACCGCCGGCTCGACCAGCAGGATCTTCTTGTACTCCTCCGCGACCGGCAGCATCGCCAGCGCGGTGCCGGAAGACGTCGGCCCGATGGCGATGTCGACTTTGTCGTCGCCGAAGGCCGCCGCCAATTGCGAGCGTCCGACGTCCGGTTTCGTCTGCGAATCCCGCTGCGTCACGACGATCTTGCGGTTGCCGATCATCATCGTGCCGCGGGTGGCGTACTCCAGCCCCATCATCAGCCCGGTCTGGGTCTGCTTCGCATAGGCCTCCAGCGGTCCCGTCTGGTCGGAGATGTGCGCGATCCTGATGTCCTGCGCCAGGGCCGGGGCTGCCAGGGCGAATCCGATCGACGCGACGGTCAGGCAGGCGAGGCCGGACCGGCGGGAGCGCTGTTGCGAAGTGGATGGGGGGGCTTCAAAGGAAGGGGAAGTCCGCTTCATGCGATGTCTCCGTCGTTGATCTGATCGATTGGCCGGCTTGCGCAGCAACTCTAGAATCAGTCTATCGGCTTTTCCCCCCGAATCACCCCCCGAAAGTGGGGTTCTGCGTTCGTCGCCCCCACGACATGTCCCGTCTCCGGTATCGCCCGCCCGTCACCAAGCTCTATCCGCCTTCGACGGATTCACGGCTGCTGGAGCGGCCCGACCTGGTTTCGTCGCTGGTCGGCCTGCAGGAGCGCAAGCTGGCGGTGGTGACGGCGCCTACCGGGTCGGGCAAGTCGACGCTGCTGGCACAGGGGTTTCGCAAGCTGCTGGCGGCCGGCTGGGAGGTGGCCTGGCTGTCGCTGGACCGCTTCGATAACGAACCGCGGGTGTTCGTTCTCAACCTGCTGGCCGCGCTGGCGCAGGTGAGGCCGGGCTTCGGCGACCAGATTTCCAGCCAGATCGAGGCAAGCGCCGAAGTACCGCTCACCGAAGCGATGGCCGCCGTCATCGCCGAATGCGCGGCCCGCGCCGCGCCGCTGACCGGCACCGGTTCGGCGGTGCAGCCGCTGGCGATCTTCC
>JACCRJ010000286.1 GCA_013813615.1 Lautropia sp.
GGCTCACGCAGCAAGATGAGGCTGCAAGCGCAGCCGCGAAGCCACCTCTGCACACGCCACGGCATCACCCCAAGCGCGGCCACACAACCGCGCCAGCATGGGTAACGGCCCCGAGGTTAGCCGGCCCGACCAGCCGCGCATACTTCTCCATCACGCCCGCCAGCCGCTCCGCCTGGCGCGGTCTCCACGCCGCCCTGCGCCGGGCGAGCTCGGCGTCGTCCACCAGCAGGTCGATCCGGCGCGCGGTGCAGTCGATGAGGATGGGGTCTCCATCCTTGACCAGCGCGATCGGCCCGCCTTCGGCTGCTTCAGGGCAGGCGTAGCCGATGCACATGCCGCGTGTCGCGCCGGAGAAGCGGCCGTCGGTGAGCAGGGCGACCTTCTCGCCCATCCCCTGGCCGTAGATCAGCGCGGTGGTGCCGAGCATCTCGCGCATGCCCGGTCCTCCCTTCGGGCCCTCGTTTCGGATGATCAGCACGTCGCCTTCCTGATAACTGCGCTGGCGGACGGCGTCGGTGCAATCCTCCTCGCCTTCGAAGACGCGGGCCGTGCCGCGAAACACCAGCTGCCGAAGGCCGGCGATCTTGATCAGCGCGCCATCGGGGCAGAGGCTGCCTTTCAGCACGACCACTCCGCCGGTCGGATGCAGCGGCGCTGCATGGCTGCGCACGACGGTTCCGTCGGGGGCAGGCGTCGCCGCATGCGCCTCGGCAAGCGTCCGCCCCGAAAGGGTCAGCGCGTCGGCATGCAGGTACCCGCCATCCAGCAATGCTCGGATCACTGCGGAGACACCGCCCGCATAGTGCAGGTCGCGCGCCAGGAATCGTCCGCCCGGCTGCAGGTCGCCAAGCAGCGGCGTGCGCTGAAAAACTTCCGCGACGTCGTCGAGCGTGAAGCGGATGCCTGCTTCGTGCGCGATCGCCGGCAGGTGCAGCCCGGCATTGGTGGAACCTCCGGTGGCCGCGACGGCGGCGCAGGCGTTCTCGATGCTCTTGCGGGTGACGAGGTCGCGCGGTAGCGGTCCCCCGTCCTTCAGGATCCGCAGCACCGCCGCGCCGCACTGCCTGGCCAGGGAAAGGCGTTGGGAATAGACCGCCGGCAGCATCGCGGTCCCGGGCAGCGCCAGCCCCACCACCTCCGAGACCATTGCCATCGTATTGGCGGTGAACTGGCCGGGGCAGGAGCCAACCGTCGGCGAGCATTCCTGCTCGAGGGCGATCAGATGCTCGGGGGTTACGGTGCCTGCGTAGAGACCGCCGACCGCCTCGTATGCATTGACCGTGCTGACCGGCCTGCCCTCGAACTGGCCAGGCAGCATTGCCCCGCCGTACATGAAGACCGATGGGCAGTTGAGCCGGACCATGGCCATCATGATGCCGGGCAGCGTCTTGTCGCAGCCGGCGAAGCCGATCAGCGCGTCGTAGGCGTGGCCGCGCATCACCAGCTCGATCGAGTCAGCGATGAGTTCTCGCGACATCAGGCTCATGCGCATGCCGCGATGGTTCATCGACACGCCGTCGGAGACCGACACCGTGGTGAATTCGAACGGCGTGCCGCCGGCCATGGCAACGCCCATCTTGGCGGCTTCCGCCTGCGGGCGCAGGGACAGCGAGCAGGGCGTGTTCTCGCCGTGGGTACTCATCACGCCGACGAACGGCTTCGCGATCGCTTCATCGTCCAGTCCCATCGCGCGCAGGAAGGTGCGATGCGGCGCGCGGTCTGCGCCCTCCACCGTGATCCTTGATCGCAGCGTCGCGCCCGAGAGCGGCGCCGGTGTCTGCGCTTCGTTGCGGTCGCCCGCATCCGGCTGCTGCGGCGTCTCTGCCAATCTCGCCTCCTGTTTCATTTCCGGGTCCAGCATCGCAAGCCGAAATTGGCTCGTCCCGGGGATTCCGGTAGATTAGCCCAAAGCCGTGGCGGCTTGCCCGGCGCCGAGACACTCGAATCCCACCCATGAACGAGACCCGCCGGGGCTACCGGCAACGATTTGTCCGGGGCTGCGATCTCGCGCTTGCGGCTATCGCTGGCAGCCTGCTGTTCGCGATGATGACGCTGACCTTCGCGGACGTGGTGATGCGCTACTTCTTCAACGCCCCCATCAAAGGCGGCTTCGAAGTCACCGAGATGATGATGGCGGTGCTGATCTTCGCCGGCCTGCCGCTGGTGTCGCGCAAGAAAGAGCACGTGACCATCGACGCCTTCGACCGCTTCTTTCCGGCGGCAGTGCGGCGCGTACTGCATGGGGTCATCGAGCTGGTTTGCGCCGCGACGCTGCTGGGGATGGCGT
>JACCRJ010000557.1 GCA_013813615.1 Lautropia sp.
CCCAGTCGATCCGCGCTTCGGCCTTCTCGACCTTGCGCGCGTAGGTCACGCCGCGGTCCGGCTGGCTTACGAACTGCAGCGAATTGTGAGCGCCCACTCCCACCAAGGAGTCCAAGGTTTCGACGATCGCCTCCGCTCCCATGCGCGCCAGCCGGTCATGCAGGCTGCCGGCGGTATCGTCGGGGGCGATCGGAGTCGTCCGGGTGATCGCCACCGGACCGGTATCGAGTCCTGACTCCATCCTCATGATGCAGACGCCGCTCTCGCGGTCGCCGGCCTGGATCGCGCGCACGATCGGTGCGGCGCCGCGCCATCTCGGCAAAAGCGACGCGTGGATATTCAGGCAGCCGAGGGGTGGGATATCCAGGACCGCCTGCGGCAGGATCAGGCCGTAGGCAGCCACCACCAGGACGTCCGGCCGGAGCGCCTGCAATACTTGCAGCGCCGCAGGGTCGCGGAAACCGGGCGGTTGCAGCACCGGCACGCCGGCTGCCTGTGCCCGGAGCTTGACCGGCGAAGCGGCAGGCTTCTGGCCGCGCCCCGCCGGCCGGTCCGGCTGGGTAAGCACACCGACCACCGGGTGTGCGGAGGCCAGGATGGCCTCCAGCGCATGCTCGGCGAACGCCGGCGTGCCGGCAAAGACGACCCGCAGTGGTGTCGGTGCGACCAAAACCGCTGCGCGCGACACCGCTCAGGCGGCGGCGCGGTCCTGCTTGCTGAACTTGCTCTTGATCCGCGACTGCTTCAGCCGCGACAGGTACTGCACGAACACCTTGCCGTTGAGGTGGTCGATCTCATGCTGGATGCAGACGGCCAGGACGCCGTCGGCCTCGATGGTGAATGGCGTGCCGCAAAGGTCTAGCGCCCTGACCGTCACCCGGTCCGGCCGCTCCACTTCGTCGTAAATGCCCGGCACGGACAGACAGCCTTCCTCGTATACCTTGGATTCGGCGCTGGATTGCTGGATTTCCGGGTTGATGAACACCTTGAGGTCATTGCGAGCCTCTGAGACATCGAGGACGATGACCCGAAGGTGAACATTCACCTGCGTGGCGGCCAAGCCAATTCCCGGCGCCTCGTACATGGTTTCGGCCATATCGGCGACCAACCCGCGGATGGCGTCGTCCACCACCGCGACCGGCTTGGCCACCGTGTGCAGGCGGGAGTCAGGATAGCGAAGAATGTCAAGAACGGTCATCGGTTGAAAACCACCACTAAACCAAAATAGCTTGCCGCATCAAGCACCTATGGACAACAATCAACGGTGACACTGAAGTCGCACGAACCCGGCAGCGTTGTCAGGACGGCAGATGGGCTCGCGTCGGAGGTAATTCAATGAACGACCCATGTCGCTGAAAAAGTTTAGCATCCGCCGCCTGAGCGCACTAGCAATCGGCGCCGGTCTGGCCGCAGGCGGGGCGATCCCTGTTGTACCGGCCCTCGCGCAGCAGGCGACGCCACCGATAGCGCTGGCGCCCGGCGCGCCGGACAAGCATGTGGTGGTCAAGGGCGACACCCTCTGGGACATATCGGCGACCTTCCTGAAGTCTCCCTGGCGCTGGCCGGAGGTTTGGCAGCTGAACCGCGAGCAGATCGCCAACCCCCACCTGATCTACCCGGGCGATATCGTCTACCTGGACACGTCAGGCGTGTCGCCGCGCCTGCGTCTCGGCAAGCGCGTGGATGGGATGGCAGCGAATGGCCAGGGCAGCGGCGACGGCATCCGGCGGCTCGAGCCGGTGGTGCGGGCGGAACAACTCGACAAGGAGGCGATCTCCACCATCTCGTCGGCTTCCATTGCTGCCTTCGTCAACCGGCCGCTGATCGTCGATATAAAAGGGCTGGCAGAATCCCCGCGCATCGTCGCCACCCAGGAAGGCCGGGTCTACCTCGGCCGGGGCGACCGCGCCTATGTCCGCGGCATCAAGGAAGACGGCATCACCGACTGGCACGTCTACCGCCCGGCCAAGCCACTGCTGGACCCGGACACCCGGCAGCCGCTCGCCTATGAGGCGCTGTACCTCGGTACCGCCCAGGTGGTGCGTAAAGGCGACCCTACCACCATCCGGATCGTCGACAATGCCGAGGAGATCGGCGAGGGGGACCGGCTGGTGCCGGCGGAAGCGGCCCGCGCCATCAATTTCGCCCCACGGCCGCCGGAGAAGGATGTCGCCGGCAAGATCGTCTCGGTCTACCGGGGCATCACTCAGGTCGGCAGGAACAGCGTCGTCGCGCTGAACCGCGGCAAGAACCACGGCCTCGACGTCGGCCACGTGCTGACCGTACAGCTGACCGGCAGGCTCGCCAAGGATCGCGAGGCGAACGAGCTGGTCAAACTTCCGAATGAGCCGATTGGCCAATTGCTGGTCTTCCGCACCTTTGACAACATCGCCTACGGCCTGATCGTCGACGCCTCACAGTCGATCTCCGTCGGTGATTCGGTCGCCAACCCCTAGATACCAGTCCGTGCCGGCGGCGCCCGCAACGGGCGCCACATGAGCCGGCATGCCCCAGGAAGGATCGTCACCGTCCGCTGAAGAACTGAGCGCGTGGTTGCGGCTGAGCCATACCGATGGGATCGGCCCGGTACGCGGCAGGGCGCTGCTGCAGTGCTTCGGGCCGCCTCAAGCGATCCTGGAGGCCGGGCCCGGGCCGGTAGCGGAAGTCCTGCAGGCAAACGGGCTGGCGGACGCGCTGTTCCGGCCGGACTCCCAGCGGGACACCGCCATCGCGGAGGCCCTGCGCTGGCTCGAAGGCGGCCACGCCGGCGACGACTGGGCCGGAACCGGCATCTCCCGCCGCATCCTGCTGCTCACTGACCCGGCCTACCCGCAGCGCCTGCTGGACCTGGCGGATCCGCCGCTGCTGCTCTACTGCGTCGGCGATCCCGGCTGGTTGAGCAGGCCACAAGTCGGCATCGTCGGCAGCCGCAACGCCACCGCAATCGGCGCCCGCACGGCCTGGGACTTCGGCAGCGCCCTGGCCGCCGCAGGCTGCACGGTGGTGAGCGGCATGGCGGAAGGCATCGACCGGGCGGCCCACGAAGGCGCGCTGGCGGCTCCCGGCGGCAGCACGGTGGCGGTCCTCGGCACCGGCATCGACAGGATCTACCCGTCGCGGCACCGAAGCCTTGCGCAACGCATGGCGGCGCAGGGTGCGCTGATCAGCGAGCAGCCGATCGGCATGCCGCCGCTGCAGGCCAACTTCCCGCGGCGCAACCGGCTGATCGCCGCGCTGGCCAGGGGCATCCTGGTCGTGGAAGCCAGCCTTCGAAGCGGCTCGCTCATCACCGCGCGGCTGGCGGCCGAGATTGGCCGGGAGGTGCTGGCAGTGCCCGGCTCCATCCACTCGCCGCTCGCGCGCGGCTGCAATTCGCTGATCCGGCAGGGCGCCAAACTGGTGGAATCCGCGGACGACATCCTGACCGAAATCCCGGGGGTTTCCGGGCTCGGGTTAAGATCGGTCCCTGGACCCGGTCACATGCCGCCGGCGCCGGCGGCCGACCTGGCCCCGGATGCGGAGGCGGACGAAAGCCGGATTCCGGTGTCGGCCTGGTCATCCGCCGGCAGCCCCGCAGACAAGGTCCTGCTCGACGAGCAGGCGCGAATGCTGGCGGCGATGTCCGCTGACCCGGTCATGCTGGAGACCCTCGCGGTGCGACAAGGCCTGCCGCTTGCCGGGGCCCTCGCCGCGCTGCAGACACTGGAGCTGGACGGGCTGGTGCAGCGCCAATTGGACGGCTCATATGTGCGCTGTCCGTCATCTGATTCGCTTGGCCGGTCGTTCGGGTTCTGTCCGAAACCGGTTCCCTGAAACCCGCTGGCCCGCAGGGATCGCTTGCGCGATCGGCAGACAGCCTCTTACTATTGGCCCCCTTCATGGGTAAAGCACTGATCATTGCCGAGAAGCCCTCGGTCGCCAACGACATCGCACGTGTCCTCGGCGGCTTCACGCGTCACGGCGACTACTTCGAGAGCGACGAGCAGATCGTCAGCTCGGCGATCGGCCATCTGGTGGAGATCGCCGCGCCGGAGGAATTCGAGGTCAAGCGGGGCAAGTGGTCGTTCGCCAACCTGCCGGTAATTCCGCCGCATTTCGACCTCCGGCCGATCGAGCGTACGGAAGACCGCCTGAAGCTGCTCACCCGCCTGATCAAGCGCAAGGACGTCGATCGGCTGATCAACGCCTGCGACGCAGGCCGGGAAGGCGAACTGATCTTCCGCCTGATCGCCCAGCACGCGAAGACGGCGAAGCCCGTCCAGCGCCTGTGGCTGCAGTCGATGACGCCGACGGCCATTCGGGAAGGCTTCGACCGGCTGCGCAGCGATGAGGAAATGATTCCGCTGTCGGAGGCGGCGCGCTGCCGGTCGGAGGCTGACTGGCTGGTCGGCATCAACGGCACCCGCGCAATGACGGCTTTCAACTCGCGGGACGGCGGTTTCTACCTGACCACGGTCGGCCGGGTCCAGACCCCGACGCTCACCCTGATCGTGGAGCGTGAGGAGAAGATCCGCAAGTTCGTGTCGCGGGACTACTTCGAGGTCAAGGCGACCTTCCAGGCGAAGGCCGGTACCTACGAAGGCAAGTGGTTCGACACCGGCTTCAAGAAAGGCGACGACCCGGAGTTCCGGGCCGACCGGCTGTGGGAGCGGGAGAAAGCCGACAGCATCGTCGCCGACTGCGAAGGGCGTGAAGGCACGGTCACCGAGGAAGCCAAACCCGCCACCCAGCTGGCGCCGGGGCTGTTCGACCTGACCACCCTGCAGCGGGAGGCCAACGGTCGCTTCGGGTTCTCCGCCAAGACGACGCTGTCGCTGGCCCAGGCGCTTTACGAGCGCCACAAGGTGCTGACCTACCCGCGTACCGACTCCCGGTTCCTGCCGGAGGACTACCTGCCCACGGTGCGCCAGACTTTCAGCGCCCTCACCGGCGTCCAGCCACACGGCCAGTTCGCGCGCCAGATCCTGGACAAGGATTGGGTCAAGCCGAACCGCCGGATCTTCGACAACAGCAAGATCTCCGACCACTTCGCCATCATTCCGACCCTGCAGCCGCCGAAGGCCCTGTCGGATGCGGAGCAGAAGATCTACGACCTGGTCGCGCGGCGATTCATGGCGGTGTTCTTCCCGGCGGCCGAGTTCCTGGTCACCACCCGCATCACCACCGTGAACCGGCAGCCGTTCAAGACCGAGGGTCGGGTGCTGGTGAATGCCGGCTGGCTCGCCATCTACGGTCGCGAGATCGCCGCGGACGGCACCAGCCCCAACCTGCCGGCCATCGGCCCGGCTGAGCTGGTTCAGACGCTGGAGGTCGCCACTGTCGCGCTGCAGACGCGCCCGCCGGCCCGCTACAGCGAGGCGACGATGCTGTCCGCCATGGAAGGCGCCGGCAAAAGCATCGACGACGATGAATTGCGGGAGGCGATGGCCGGCAAAGGCCTGGGCACGCCGGCAACGCGGGCGGCGATCATCGAGGGACTGATCGCCGAGCGCTACCTGGTGCGGGAGGGTCGGGAGATGATCCCGACCGCCAAGGCGTTCCAGCTGGTCACGCTGCTGCGCGGGCTGGGTGTTGCCGAACTGACCATGCCGGAGCTCACCGGCGAATGGGAATACAAACTCAACCAGCTGGAGCACGGCAAGACCGACCGCAGCGCGTTCATGACCGAGATCGCCGCGATGACCCGGCAGATCGTCGAGCGGGCGCGTAATTATGAATCCGACACGGTCCCGGGCGACTACGCGACGCTGGCTACGCCTTGCCCCAAGTGCGGCGGCATGGTCAAGGAAAACTACAAGCGCTTCGCCTGCACCAACTGCGATTTCTCGATCACCAAGATCCCCGGCGGCAGGCAATTCGAGCTGCCCGAGGTCGAGACACTGCTGAAAGACAAGGTGATCGGACCCTTGAGCGCCTTTCGCAGCAAGATGGGCAGGCCGTTTTCGGCCATCCTGAAGATCACCGACGAGCACAAGCTCGAATTCGACTTCGGCCAGAGCAACGACGACAGCGGGAATGCCGAGCCGGTCGATTTCGGCGACCAGCAGCCGCTGGGGCCTTGCCCCAAGTGCGACGGACGGGTATTTGCGCACGGCATGAGTTACGTCTGCGAGCACTCCGTCGGCCCCAACAAGCGCTGCGACTTCCGATCGGGCCGCGAAATCCTGCAGCAGCCGATAGAGCCGGAGCAGATGAGCAAGCTGCTGGCACAAGGCAAGACCGACCTGTTGACCGGCTTCGTCTCCTCCCGCACGCGGCGCAAGTTCAAGGCGTTCCTGGTCAAGCAGCCCGACGGCAAGATCAGCTTCGAGTTCGACAACAGCAAAGCGCGTCCCGCCAAGGGTGCCAAGCCGGGTGCCACGGCTGGTGCTGCGACAGGTGCCGTCGACGCTGGCGCGGCTGTCGCTGTCGTGAGCCCGCGCGGCCGCAAGAAAGC
>JACCRJ010000293.1 GCA_013813615.1 Lautropia sp.
GAACAAGCTCGACGCGATGCGGCGCGACTTTGTCGCCAACGTCTCGCACGAGATCCGCACCCCGCTCACCGTCGTCAGCGGCTACATCGAAACCCTGATCGACCTCGACCTGCCGCGGGAGGAGACCATCACCCACCTGGCGGCAGCCCGCAAGCAGGCGGTGACGATGCAGCGCCTGCTGGAAGACCTGCTGACGCTGTCGTCGCTCGAGAACGCCAGCAACCGGCCGCCGGACCAGGAGTTCGAACTGGAGCCGCTGCTGCGCAGCCTGCTGTCGGATGCGAGGACCCTATCGGCCGGGCGCCACGCCATCGACCTGCTGATCGACAAGCCGGTGCGCCTGCGTGGCGCGCCCTCGGAAATCGAGAGCGCGGTGCGCAACCTGCTGACCAACGCGATCCGCTACACGCCCCAGGGCGGCCGCATCAACATGAGCTGGACACTGCGCGCCCGGGCGGGGCATCTGACGGTGGAGGACACCGGCATCGGCATCGCGCCGGAACACCTGCCGCGGCTGACGGAGCGCTTCTACCGGGTGGACCGCGGCCGCTCCCGGGAGACCGGCGGCACCGGGCTGGGCCTGGCGATCGTCAAGCACATCGCCCAGCGCCACGACGCCACGCTGCAGTTCGACAGCGTCCTGGGCAAGGGAACACGTTTCACGCTGGTGATCCCGCTCGAGCGGGTCCTGCCGAGCGCCGGCGGCACGCCGCAAGACGAAACCGCAACCGCCGGAAACGACCGGCGCGGCTGATCAGCTGAGCCAGGCGCGGCTGGCGATCGCGTCGTGGCGGCGGTCCACACCTTCGACCACGTTGACGACGTACTCGGCGATGTTCTTGGCGTGGTCGCCGACCCGCTCGATCGACTGCACCACCAGGACCATGTCCAACGCGGCGCTGACCCTCGAGGGCGTCGTCGACATGCTGCCCAGGAGTTCGGCGATCAGCCTGTCGCGCTGGCTGTCGAGGCTGCGGTCGCGCTCGTGCAGCGCACCGGACATCAGGGTGTCGTGCCGCACGAAGGCGTCGAGCGCGAGCCGCAGCATGTCGCACGCCTCGTTGGCCATGGCACTCACCGGCGCCAGCGAGATCGGCAGCGCCTCCCCTTGAAAGCGGCGCACCTTCAGCGCGATCTTCTTCGCCTCGTCACCGATCCGCTCGAGGTCGTTGATCATGTGCAGGATGGCGATGATTTCGCGCAGGTCCACGGCGATCGGCTGGCGCTTCGCGATGACCTGATTGCACATCAAGTCCGTCTGCACCTGCAGGCGGTTCACCACCTCCTCATCCTGCAGGACTTCCGCGACCAGGCCCAGGTCCATCAACCGGATGCCGTCGACCGCGCGAGCAATCTGGCGCTCCACCAGGCCGCCCATCTTGAGGACATTGCTGCGCAGCAGATCGATATCCGCATCGAATGCCTTTGCCGTGTGCTGGGCCACCATTGCCTATATCCCTTGATGCAGTCGATGTTTAGTGTAGACCTTTGCCGCGAAGACGGCGCGAGAGGGCGACGCTGACGCTACGCCGGCTTCTGGAACGCTAGGAGGAGGTCACCGAACGGCGTGCGGGCGATGCGTTCGCGCGCACCCGTCTCCAGCAACCCGTGCTGCTGCATCAGGTCCCGCCATTCGTCGGCGGCACGAAACGCGCGCGGATGCGCCTGGCTCGCTTCCCAGCTTTCGCCGGCGCAGAGAAATGCCAGAGTCACCGCGAGCGACGCGTCGAGGCCGGCATGGGCGCTGTCGACGTCGTGCTCGAGGAGCAGCACCAGGCCGCCCGGGCGCACCACCTTCGCCAGCTGCGCAAGACAGTGCGGCAGGTGGGCTTCGGGGACTCCGCTGAGCCCGCCGTACAGGGTCACCAGGTCGACGCTGTCAGCGGCGTTGCCGAAGACCTGATCGTCCCATTGGGTTGCATCGCCGACCGCCGACCGGGCCGGCAGGCGTGCCTCCAGCCAACCGGAGCCGCTGGCAGCCAGCCGGCTGCCGAAGTCGTCGATCTGGCGGACCAGGCCGCCGATCTTGAGGTGGCGGCGCAGCGCCTCGAAGTGCTTGCCGCCGCTGGCGACCTCGACCATTCCCTCGATCTGCCCGACGTCCGACGCCTTGGCCGCCTGCAGCTGCTCGCGCGAATAGCGGGCCAGGCGCCGGTGCAGCGGCCCCTGCCAGTCGGCCATGCGCATCGTGAGGGCCGCGAACGGCGACCCGCGCCACTTCAGCAGCGTACTGCGCATGTTGCGGTAGACCAGTTCGTCTTCGGCACTGCGTTGCGACATCCGCTCCAGCAGCCCCAGCATCCGCGGCGCATGCCCGCGCGGGCCGCAGTCGGCCAGCAGGCGATAGACCGCGTCGCGCGACTCCGTCCGTGCGAAGGCGGCGCGAAATTCCGACACCTCCGCCTGCGCCGACGCATCCGGCGCCTGGTCATCGTCCAGATAGCGGCTCCACAGGCCGTTGCCGAAACGGTTGCCCGGATCGTATTTCTTCTTCACCTGCAGCAGTTGTGCGCGGCGTTCGAAAGCGCGGCCGAACTGTTCGGCCGTGGCATGCATCTGGTAAGCGGGGTTGAAGCTGCCACCGCCTTCGAGCGCCGCATCGACCAGTTCCCGGCTCCACACGGCATAGTCCGCCTTCAGGGCGTCGGTCGGCTTGGACCGCACCGCGAGCAGGAAGGCCAGGGAATCCCGCGTCGCGAGGCTGAGATAGCTGTCCGCACAGCGCCCGTAGTGGCGCACGGACAGGCGTACCGCGGGCACCTTGTAGCGGGCGACGATCTCCTGCAGCCGGGCGAGGAAGGTCATCGCATGCGCCGGGCTCACCACGTACTCCTGCAGCTCGAGCGCCGGGTCCTCGTGGATGCGCGGGTCGAGCTCCACCAGGTCGTGGCTCGCTTCGAAGTTGCGCCAATGGACGACCTTGCGGGCGAACCGGATCGGCT